>DAOVLS010000452.1 GCA_030631125.1 Planctomycetales bacterium | reverse complement strand
GTCGGCAACACGCTGAAGATATGGAGCACCGGCACAGTGCAGGGAGACGGCACGATAACCGCCAATGTAATCATCAATGCGGGGACCGTGAAGCCCGGCATCTCTCCAGGAACCCTTTCCGTCAATGGTAATTATATGCAGGTGGCTGAGGGCTCGCTGGAGATCGAGTTGGCCGGTACGACGCCCGGCAGCGGGCACGACCAAGTGGCCATAACCTGTTTGGCAAGCTTGGCCGGGACGCTGGAATTGAGCCTGATCGAACCCTACATGCCTGGCTACTACGACGAGTTCACGATAATGACAGCCGGGGCAGTCATCGGAAGGTTCGACCTCATCACCGGAGTGGCCGTTGACCCGGACCTGTATCTGGCGGTCGTTTATAACGCCGATAACGTCGTGGTCGTCGCAGCCCTTCCCGGCGACGCCAGTCTGGACGGTAGTGTCGATGTCGGCGACCTGGGTATCCTTGCCGGCAGTTACGGACAGACGGAGGGAATGGTCTGGGCGACAGGTGATTTCACCGGCGATGGCGCCGTGGACGTAGCCGACCTCGGCGTCCTTGCAGGCAACTATGGCGCGACGGAAAGCACTATTCCCGAACCCGCCTCCGCAGTGTTACTGTTGTCGGGAAGCGTGCTGGCAATGTTACGACGACGGAAAAAGTCGTAGTCGCTACGCCTCACGGGCGAGACGCCCGTGTTACGTGCTCCGGTCTTACGCGTAGCCTCCGCCACCGGAGATGATTCCCATTTCCTTTCGGCGTTTCCGGCGGTCTTTTGCGGCGGCGGCTTCGTAGCCGCTCTTGCGGAAGGCCGAGAGCGGATCGGATGGGACCGAAAGCCTCCTGCGAATCTTACGGAGAATGTCGGTAACGTCAGCGGCAAAGGCCGTTTGGAGTACCTCCTCTGCCGCGACCGTGTCCTCTTTGGCCTGCGCCGCTGCCAGGGCGGCCCGGTCAACGCACAATGCCTTGCAGAAAATCTCCTGCACCCGGCAGACGGTCTGGATCATCGCCTGGACCTTCGGTTTGATGTTGTGGGCCTGGTCGATCATGTAGGGAATGTTCAGGTCTTTGCCCGTTTCGTGCTCCCAGGCGACGATCTCGTTGAAGATGCGGAATATCTGGTACGGGTCGATGCTGCCGAGGGTCAGGTCGTCGTCGGCGTACTTGCGGTCGTTGAAGTGAAAACCGCCCAACATTCGCTCGTCGATCAGCCAGGCGACAATCTGCTCGATATTGCAGCCGGGAAGGTGATGCCCGGTATCGACCAGGACCTTCGCCCTCGGCCCGGCGGCCTTGGCGAAAATGTAAGAACTGCCCCAGTCGAAGAAGTCCGAAAAATACGATGCCGGCTCGAAGGGCTTGTACTCCACCAGCATTGTCATCGAAGTGGGCATTGCGGCGTGGACCTTTCGCAGTGCGGCGGTGGCCCATCGCTTTCTCTTTCGGATGTCGGCCTGGCCGGGATAGTTCGCCCCGTCGCCGAACCACAACGACAGGCTTTTGCTGCCGGCGCCCTTTGCGATGGCGACCGAATCGAGCATGTGTTTGACGGCGTGTCGGCGGACGGCGGGGTCGCGGTTGCAGATCGAGCCGAACTTGTAGCGCTGATCCTCGAAAACGGTCGGGTTGACCGCGCCGATCCGCAAGCCGTGCTTTTTCGCCAGTTTGACTACGGCGGCGTCGAAGCCGTTGGGGAAGTCCCACAACGCATGCACAGCCACAGCCGGTGTCATGCCCGTGAACTTGTGGACGATCCCCGCGTCGGCCAACTTGTCGGACAGGTCAATGGCGGCAGCGTCCTGATAGAACTTTCCGAACCGCGTGCCCGTATCGGCAAAACCCCAACTGGGAAGTTCAACCTTGAACCTCAACATCCGCCGCACAATTTCCTTTTCCCGACGCGACGAAAGACGCACTTTCCTGCTCGTAGCAGCCATAGGGTGTCTCCTTAACTTCAGGCTGCGAGGATATTGCACCGGCCAATTGCTGTCAACACCCGCTGCGGTGTAAAGTCTTGGCGTCGGCGGGCGTTTCTGGTACGCTTCGATAATCAATCGGAGTGAAACGATGAGTTACAAAACAGCCATACTGGGCGCTACCGGAGTAGTGGGCGC
>DAOVLS010000066.1 GCA_030631125.1 Planctomycetales bacterium | reverse complement strand
TGTGCACTCTTGTTTGAGTGTTTCATAAGGACTCCTTTCCGATATTGGTCGCGACACGATTATCATCGGCAAGAGAGTCCTTTCTTTATTAGTCACAATTGGTTACAAACAAAAATCATCCGAAACAGTTCACGGCGTTGGATGGCACCTCGCACCAGATCATGTTTTTCTTTCATACAGCACCTTTCCTTCGTGCAGAGCCGTTGTGATGAAGGCTTGCGGAACATTGCTCCACTCGTTTATCTCTTCCGGCGTATAGACCACCACCTCCACCTCGGCAGGGATGTCCGCAAGGGCGGCATAGATCGGACCGGCTCGCCGATATCGAGGACGGCTCGAATGCTTGATCACCAGCAGGTCAAAGTCGCTGTCGGGACGTGTATTCCCCAGCGCTCTGCTGCCGAAAAGGACGATCTTCTCCGGCTGCGCGATGCGCCGAATTCTACCTATTACATCCCGCAGGATATTTTCAGAGTCCATAACACCCTATCCATATAATCGCGTTGACAACTATTATCAGTAATATTTTACCATATATGATTCGGCTCTACCAATAAGATGCCTCTTTGTTTTTTTACTTTTGCTTTTCGCATCGGCAGTTGCGCTAATAGAATGTCCGTAGAAGTATTAATTAATCACGGAGAAGTAATAAATGCCACAAACCCCTACGGTTAGCAAAGATGAGATAATTGCCGGCCTGCGGCGAGTCGGTCTGAAGGCCGGTTGCGGTGTGGTAGTACATTCGTCGCTTAAGGCCTTCGGGCGGGGGGTCCGCGCGCGGTCGGTCATGGAGGCGGTGATGGAGGTGGTTACGCCGGAAGGGACAATCCTGATGCCGTCGTTCAATCACGGAGCGCCCTTCAGGGAAGGCAAGCCGGGATACTTTGACCCGCTCACGACGCCGACGGCCAGCGGGGCGATTGCAGAGTTGTTCTGGCGCCAGGAGGGAGTCCTGCGCAGTCTGAACCCCACGCACTCATTCGCGGCCTGGGGCAAAAACGCCAAACGATACACCGAGAATCACCACCGCACGCTGACGATGGGGCCTGAATCGCCGCTGGGCCTGCTGGCTACCGACGGCGGATATGCGCTGATGCTGGGGGCGACGTACCGCGCCAATACTTATCACCACGCGGTCGAATCGTTTCACAACCTGAGGTGTTTAAGCAAGCGAGCCGAAGCGATGCCGATGAAACTGCCTGACGGCAGGATGGTCGAAGGGCGGACGTGGCGCTGCCGGGAGGGACAATGCCCGATCTTCGACGTCGTCAGGCCGTTATACACCGACGAGATGAGCAAGGTCCACGTCGAGGACCACATCGGCCCGTGCCGGGTGTTGTTCTTCCGGCTTGCGCCGGACTGTTTCGACGTGATTACGAACATCATCAAGAACGGCATCGGCGGCTTCGGGCCTTGCAGCAAGTGTACGATGGGGCCCGGATGGACGGATTTCACCACGGAATCGGACTGGGACGAACAGAACAACTGCCTCAAGCCGAACTCGCCGGCACTGAAATATTAATGCTACGGGAGAAAAATTGATGACGGAACATGACACAACCAAACAGGGGCACGCCGCTCACGTGAAAGTGGCCGAGAACCTCGGTATCAAAGACCGCATCGACAGGCCGTTGAAGGTCGTATTCCTCGGTGCAGGCAGCATGTTTCTTGAGCCTCTGGCCAAGGACGTGCTTAATATCGGCGGTGCTGATGAAGGCGAATTCGCACTGGTCGATATTGACCTCGAGCGCCTGGAGATGGCCGAAGCCTTGACCAAAATCGTAATCGAGCGGATGGGAAAGTCCGGAAGCTGGACGGTTACGGCCACTACCGAGCGGCGTGAAGTCCTCCCCGGCGCAGACTACATCATCAACTGCATCGAAGTCAGCGGCGCTGACTGCGTTCATTACGATAACGGTATTCCGTTGCGGTACGGCGTTGACCAGTGCATCGGCGACACGATCGGTCCGGGCGGGCTTTTCAAGGCATTGCGGACCGTACCGGTATTCCTGGAGGTGCTCGCCGACGTCGAGGAACTTTGCCCGTCGGCGTGGGTGCTCAACTACACCAACCCGATGAGCATCATGTGCCTCGCCGCCGCCCGCGCGAGTTCGGCCAAGGTCGTCGGCCTCTGCCACAGCGTCCAGGGCACCAGCCATTTGCTCGCTGATTGCATGGAAATTCCCTATGCCGAGATGACCTGGAGATGCGCGGGGATAAATCACATGGCGTGGTTCACCGAGTTGAGCCGAAACGGCGAAGACCTCTACCCGCTGCTGTTCGAGCGGAGCGGGAAGCCCGAAATCTGGGAAGCCGACCCGATCCGCTTCGACATGATGCACTACTTCGGACGGTTCGTTACCGAATCCAGCGGGCACTTCAGCGAGTACGTGCCGTACTATCGCAAGAGGCCCGAACTGATTAAGAAATACTGCCGAAATGAATATCGAGGTCAGAGCAGTTTCTACGCCGACAACTGGCCGAAATGGCGGAAGGAGTGCGACCAGCGCCGCCGGGACGTCATCGACGGGAAGATCGAGCTGGTTCTTGAGCGTTCATGGGAGTACGCCAGTTCCATCATTGAGGCGACGGAGACCAACCGCCCGTTCATCATCTACGGCAACGTGCCCAACACAGGCCTGATTACAAACCTCCCGCAGGACGGCGTCGTCGAGGTCGCCTGCGTATGCGACAGGCGAGGGATAACGCCGACGCACTTCGGCAGACTTGAGCCACAACTGGCGGGGCTGTGCGACGCGAACATGCGGATGTTCGACCTTGCCGCCGATGCCTGCATCCACCGCAGCCGCGAAATGGCTACGCACGCGCTGATGCTCGATCCGCTGACGGCAGCGGTCTGCTGCCCCGCCGAAATACAACAAATGACCGAAGAACTCTTCAAAGCCGAGAAAGACTTCCTGCCGGGATTCTGACGCCGACCGGAGAACCAATGCAAATCAGAAAAATGAAACCCGATGACATGGAGCGAATCGTCGCCATTACCGAAACGGCCTGGGGCGACGTTACCGTGCACAAAATCCTGGAAGACCGCTACGGCATTATCGGCCAAAAAGGCTGGAAGGAAAGAAAGGCCGACGAGGTGCAGGCCCTCTTTGGCAAGATTCCGGATAACGTCGTCGTCGCCGTCGAGGACGATAAGGTCGTCGGATACGCCTCGTTCACGATAGACGCCGAAGACGCGGTCGGCCACGTGCAGGACAACGCCGTTGACCCGGAGTATCAGGGACGGGGCATAGGCTCGGCCATGAATAAATGGGTGCTCGATCATTTTCGCAGCGAAGGCGTCAAAATAGCCCGCGTAGGCACGCTGCTCCACGACAAGGCCGCTCGGAGAGTGTACGAAAAAAACGGCTTCGAGGAACTTGCAAGGTCGATTCATTACTCAATGCGGATTGAAAAAAAGCCACAGTAGGGTGGGCCAACCGGCCCACCGGCAAATGTTCTACTGGCGTTCGGCGGGCCGGTTGGTCCGCCCTACGAGTTGATGGAGCAAAATGTGAAGATCGATCTGTCAGGAAAAACAGCGTTGATAACAGGTGCGTCAGGCCTGCTGGGACGGGTTATGACCCGCACCTTCGCACGATGCGGCGCGAACCTAGCCATTCATTACCACCGCAACCAGTCCCAGGCAGATGAACTCCTGACCGAGATTAAGACGATGGGCGTCAAAGGCTGCGTGGTGCAGGCCGACGTAACCGACGCCGACTCGGTAACGCAGATGCAGCAGTCCGTCGCCGAGAACCTGTCCGAGCCGGACATTATCGTCAACAACTCCGTCATCTTCCCCGACTGGACGACTGTACTGGACCAGCCCCTCGAGGATTACGACAGTTCATACCGGTCATGCGTCCTGCATAATGTGCTGATGGCCAAAGCGTTCGTCCCTGCCATGATAAAGAAGCGCTGGGGTCGCGTCATCGCTATCAACACCACGTCCGCTATGATTTGTGGGCCAAACCAATCGGCATACGCTTCCGGGAAGCGCGGCATGGACGCTGTGCTGCGCGTCCTGGCCAAAGAGGTCGGCGAACATCAGATCACCGTCAACCAGGTCGCCCCAGGCTGGGTTATCACTGAAAAGGAGCGTGCCGAAGGCATTAAGGAGGATCCCGATTATGTCAGCAGGGTTCCGCTGAAGCGTCGCGGAGAGGATCAGGACGTCGCCAACGCCGTAGCCTTCCTCGCTTCCGACCTGGCGGCCTTCATTACCGGCGTGTATCTGCCGGTCTGCGGCGGAAAGGTCATGCCCGCGATTTGAAAGAACCAGGATGGGTATCACTCTTGAGAATTGCGTAGTATTCGATGTCTTCGAACTTATCCCATTTCCTGACGTGCTGCCGCAACGTACCTTCGTGTTTCATTCCGACTTTTTGCATAACCTGGCCTGATGCGGGGTTACGTCTCAAATGCTGGCCTATGATACGGTTCAGCCCTAATTGCTCGAAGCCCAACCGTACCATTTCCCGCATGGCCTCCGTGCAATAGCCCTTGTTCCACCACTCTTTGCCGATCCAGTAACCGATCTCGGCGTGCCGGTGCCGCTTGCTCAGCGACATCAGGCTGATAGCGCCGATCAATGTATCGTTCCCAGCCAGTGTAATCGCCAGCGGAATCCCCTTATCCTCCTCAAAGCCCTGCTGATGCCCGGCAATCCACTTCTCCGCCACTCCGTCTTCGTATGGATGCGGAATGTTCAAAGTCGTGTCGGCGATCTCTCTGGCTCCGGCCAGTCGCTGAACGATCGGAGCGTCTTCCATTCGGAACGGCCTGAGGGTTAACCGCTCGGTTCGCAGCGTCGGCAGCGCACTGCCGTGGTTCGCGTTTGAATTGTCGTTTCTCATAGTTAGTTCCCGCTCACTCGATATTGAGTGACATTGCCTTGACGCCGAACTCTTCGTAAAAGCGCCAGCCAAGTTTGCGCCAGAATTTCAGCGCCGCGTCGTTTGCGGCGAAGACGTACAGGTTAGATCGAGCGATGCCCATTTGCTTCAGCACGGACATGCACCGTCGTACCAGTACGGTGCCGATTCCCCTGCGGCGATACGCCTTATCCACCGTCATGTGGTTCAGATACCCTCTGCGCCCGTCGTTGCCGCACAACACCGCGCCGATAAGTCTTTCTCCGTCCCGCGCGACGAAGCACGTTCCCGGATTACGGGCCAGGTACCTGGCGACACCCTCGCGGGAATCGCATTCATCAGAATGCAGGCCCAAACCCTCTGCCTCCTGCCAAAGGGCGAACACCTCGTCATAATCCGCAATCGTCATTTCAGTAATTTCTATACACATCGTAATGCTCCATGCCCCGTTCCTTTATCACTTTAACGGTCGTCTTCCAATGGCAATCATTCTGCGCGAGTGCCGCGTGAATCGGCCGACCGGCGGGTGTCCGAATAGTTGAATGTCCCGAAATCCGGCTGATTGCATCAGCAGTCGCATCTCCGCACCGTTGTACAGGCGAAGTGAAAACCGGTGCTTCTCTACCTTCTTGCCTTTGGAAAATATCCATGTGTTCCGAACTCGTCTGCTACGCGCATCCCAGCGAGCGTGGGAGACGATCCGCACGCCGCCAATCGTGTCGTCATGGTCGCCCTGGAAGTGTGAAAGCACCCAGGACTTGTTTAACATCTCGATCAGGAACTTCCCGCCGGGCTTCAAGGCGGTAAATGCAGCCTTAGCCGTTGCCAGATTACCCGCATCGTCGAAATAACCGAAACTGGTGAACCAGTTGATGACGGCGTCGAACTCTCCGTCGAAAGGCAACTCGCGCATGTCGGCGTGGACAAAGCGAACGTCTGCGCCTTCTTTCTTTCCGCGGCGGCGCGCCCGGCGGATGTACGATGCCGTCAGGTCCACGCCTATGGCGCCCAGACCCATTTTCGCCAGTTGGAACGTCAGCCTTCCCAGGCCGCACGGACAGTCCAACACGCGCCGCCCCTTGCGAAGCCCTATCAGCCGCTTGACCATCTTCGCTTCTTTGGCAGCCTTCGCCTCATGCCGCTCTCCGCCCAGCACCTGCCCATAAAGCCCGTTGAAGAATGTTTCAAACCATTCGGGTTTATTGCTCATGCTTATTGTTCCTTTTCCAGCACGGCGATGTAGGCCGAGCCTTTGGAGTCGAAGAATCGGCTGATCTTCCAGCCGGTGCCGTCAACGATTTCGCCCATCTCGTCCTTCGAGACCATCAGGTAATCGAACCATGGCGTAGCGTATTCCTGATGCCGGATGCGTATTCTCACCTGGCCGCCCATCCTGCCGCGCCGCTTATTGGCTCGATGATAAGCCAGGTGCCCGGGCACCGTGGTCTGGTACGGATCGTTGCTTTCGGCGATGATCCTGGCGCCGGGGTTGGTCATGTTGTAAAACCGCCTCAGCAGCCAGCGTGCCCGCTTGAAACTTTCAAAAAGGCCGAAGTTGTTCCCGTACATCACGATCGTATCGAACAGGCCGAGTTTCCGGCTGACTTGCGTGATGGACAGAACCTTCGCCCTTTTCAGGCCTCGGAGTTTGCAGACCTTTATCGCAAGTGCGGAGTTGTCGATCCCAAGAACATCCAATCTCTTTCCCTGGAGATAGAGACTGACGCGCCCGGCCCCGCAGCCGACATCCATCGCCCTGCCACGGGCCAGGCGGATCGCCTTTTTCTGATGTTCCGGCCAGTCTTTGAACTGCGACATATAAGCCAGCGGGCCGCCTGATACGGCCACCCAGCCATCGTCCCGTTCGGCGATTTCCTGGACCGTTTGGCCCATGTAACGGTCATAGATCTCCCGGCCGAAGCCGTCCTGTTTGCCAGTCCACTTGCTCATGTCTGAATTCTCCTTTCCGTTTTCACCGGCCATGAAAAAAGGCCCGCTCACTTGAACGGGCCTTGGGAAAACCTTGCGTTGCTAATGCGTCATCACGGCCCGTTCCTCGCGCGCGGCGCATACGTAGCAATCCACAGGCATACGGACATGCCCGAAGAGCCATGTTTCCTACGCGAGTTTTGAGTCGTGATACTTGTCATAATGCTTATCTTATAATCGACACTCCCGCCGGCAGCAAATAGTTTTTTAAGATTTCGAATTTACTGCAACCTTTCCTTACTGACTTTCGACATTACTATAATAGCCGTACAATTGTCCTGCACTTATCTTCAGGGAGACCATTTTGGCGGATTTGGCGGAATCGAGCGACGGCCAACTGGTTCGATTGACGCTGGCTGGCGACCACGAGGCCTACAGGGAACTTGTGGGGCGCTATCAGGGCCACGTTTACGGATTGGCGTATAGCCTGGTGGGTAACTGGGCAGAGGCGCAGGATATCGCCCATGAAACATTTATTCGGGCATACTCGAACCTCGATCATCTTCGCGAGCCGGCGAAATTCGCAGCCTGGTTGCGGCGGGTAACGTTCGGCGTGGCGATGGACTGGCTCAAGACATTTCGGCCAAAGATGTTCGAGCAACTGGACGGCCGGGTTGATCTGGACCACTTGGAAATCCCCGACTTTCAGCCCGGCCCGTCGGAAATCGTGCAAAAGCGAGAACTGGCCGACGCCGTCCTGTCGGCAGTGGCGTCCCTGCCGCCGAAATACCGCGTGCCGCTGACGATGTTCCACCTCGATGGCCTGTCGTACAAGAAGGTCGCGGACTTTCTTGATATTCCCCTTGGCACAGCCAAGAGCATGATCCACCGCGCCAAAGCCAAACTCAAGGCCGCACTACCGGCAGCAATCGCAAAGGAGATGACACCCATGGTCCAGGAAGTTTTCAATGAACACAAACTACCCGCTGAATTCGCAAGCAAGGTGCTTCAGGACGTTGCAGAGCTTTCGTACAGAAGGACCGAGTGCACGTTCTGTGGAGCAGTGTGTGCTTACATGGCGTTTGTCGGCGAACCTGTTCCGTATGAGTTTGCGATGGGCGTGTCAGGTTCGGCTTTCAAGTTTGTCTGGCATCGGTCATGGTGTCCAAGCAACAACACGCTGCTGGTGTTGGGCCTGGAACCGATCAGGAGGACATTTCAAGCCTTGGGATACGAACACGAGTTTTTGCCAAAGCGCAAATCCACCGAAGATGACTTTCGGCGTCGGATTCTTGAGAGTATTCACGAAGGACGGCCTGTTCTTACCGAAGGCATAGTAGGCCCGCCGGAAGTGGGAATCATTGCCGGCTTCGACGACAAGGGCGACATCTTGTTAGGTCGAAGTTTCTTCCACGAATCAACGGACTATTATCGCAAGGCCGACTGGTACAAGGACTGTCACAGCCTCCTGCTTATCGGCGAAAAGACGCAGCCTCCACCAAGACGGGATATTCTTCGAGGATCGCTTGAATGGGCGGTCAAACTCGCCCGCACTCCTCAAATGGAGTGGCCCGGCCCTGATCGTGTTCTGGGCTTGGCGGCTTATGACGCCTGGGCCGAAGCGCTATTACGAGACGAGGATTTCCCCGTTGATGACCTTGAGGCGCTCACTTTCAAGTGCCACGTCAACAAGGGCGTTACGCTTTGTGGGCTGATGGATGCTCGGAGGGCGGCTTCGTCGTTCCTTAAAGGGATGGCCGATGTCGAGCCCGCCGTAACGGACGATCTGCTCGCAGCAGCAGACTTGTATGGCCAGGAAGTACACGTCCTCACCGAAGCCGCCAAGCCAATGCCTTTGTGCAACGCTGCAGAAGAGGACCGCCTGAAGATGGCCGACAGGCAATTGCGTCAGTCCTTTGCTGATCGTATCCTCAAAGCCAGGGAATATGACCAGCAGGCGATCTGCCGCAATCAAGCCCCAAATCCCGGGACCGGTGAGAAATGCGGGTTAGAAGGTAAACAATGGATAACCAAAATATAAAAAGGAACTTCAGACCCAAGGGTATTCTGCTGGATTTCTACGGCACGGTTGTAAAAGAGGACGACGTACCTATCACGCGGATCTGCAGCCAGATCGTCGAGGAGTCATCCTTCGCAGCGACGACCGGTGATATCGGTGAATACTGGGGCCACCAGTTCAGTAAATTGTGCTGCGAGAGCGTTGGTGATTCGTTCAAACCGCAGAAGGAAATTGAGTTGATTTCCCTGCGGCGTGTTCTGAAACACTTCAAGGTTGAGTTGGATCCAAAGGCGCTCAGCCAAGTCCTCTATGACTACTGGGCCCAGCCAGCTATCTTTCCAGAAAGCAGGACGGTTCTTGCGCAGTGCAACGTGCCGGTATGCTTGGTATCCAACATCGACAATGCGGAGCTGCGGTCGGCCTTGCGGTATAATAGTCTGTCTTTCGAATTTATCGTAACCAGCGAGGACAGCCGGGCCTACAAGCCACGCGATGAGATGTTCGAAAAGGCCCTTGAGACGCTCGGTATGACAAATGGGGAAGTCCTTTGCGTCGGCGATTCTCTGGGCAGCGACGTGAAGGGCGCGAAGGCGATGGAAATGCCCGTCCTCTGGATTAACCGCAAAGGACGTACAACCCCGCCCGGAAATGATGCGCCGGATTTTGTATCAAGCAACCTGACCGGCCTGCTTAATGTCTTGAATGGGGAGATAAACTCATGATGGAAGAAGGAATCGGATTGTAGGCTGGGCCGACAGGCCCACCTTTTTTTCTTCGAACGGATTAAGGTGGGCCTCGCTTCGCTCGGCCCAGCCTACCGCTCCTGGCGTTAAGGAGCAGAATAGGCCGACAAATCGAGACGGTAACCGCCGCCCTGCGAAAATAATCTTTGTCCGGTGAGTGGGTGTGCT
>DAOVLS010000404.1 GCA_030631125.1 Planctomycetales bacterium | reverse complement strand
GCATCCGGCTAATCCCATATTGACGGTCGATGATTGGCCTTATCCGGCCAATTCGGTTTTCAACGCCGCCGCTACGCGGATTGAGGGGCGAACGCTGCTGCTGGTCCGCGTCGAGGACCGCCGGGGAATCAGCCACCTGTCCGTCGCAAGGAGCGCGGACGGAATATCAAACTGGGACATCGACCCCGAACCGACCTTCCCGGCCGACCCGGAACATCATCCCGAAGAACTCTGGGGCGTGGAAGACCCGCGCATCACCTTCGTGCCGGAGACCGGCGAATACCTGATTACCTACGCAGCCTACAGCGAGGCAGGCCCGCTGGTGTCGCTGGCAAGAACGCGGGACTTCCGGCAATTCGAGCGTCTCGGCCCGATCATGCCCCCGGAGGACAAGGACGCCGCACTGTTTCCCGTCAGGTTCGACGGCCGATGGGCGATGATCCACCGCCCCTACGGCCTGGTTTCCGAACACGTGCCGGCCCATATGTGGATGTCATTCTCGCCGGACCTGAAGCACTGGGGCGACACGCGAATACTGCTCCGCGCCAGACGCGGCGGATGGTGGGACGCGAACAAAATCGGACTTTCCCCCCCACCAATGGAAACACCGCAAGGCTGGCTGCTGCTCTATCACGGAGTCCGCACGACCACCGCCGGGGGCATTTACCGGATCGGAGCGGCGCTGCTGGACCGCGAAGACCCCACGAATGTCATCCGCCGAAGCGATGAGTGGGTCTTCAGCCCGCAGGAGGCATACGAACGGATCGGGGACGTCGGGGACGTCGTCTTCTCCTGCGGATGGGTCCGTGACGATGACAGAATCCGGCTTTATTACGGCGCCGCCGATACCGCCATCGCGCTGGCAGAGGCGTCCCTGAACGAACTGCTGAGTTACCTGACCGCCCTGCCGGCATACCGCAACGACATCAATAAGTAACGCTGATTAGTCAGCATTACTCCGTAATCAGCAGGTCCTTCACGAGCGACATTGCCTCTTCCGTCCGGTCCATGGATATGGCCACCACAGCCCAGTCCTGCCGCCGGTGAATGATCCGAATACTGCGGAGGTGAACGTCGGTGTCTTTGAACCGCCTGGCGACTTTGGCCAGTGCGCCGGGTTCGTCCTTGATGCGAATCAGCACCGCATCCTCGGTAATCGCATCGATTGAAGCATCTCGCAACGCCTGCAGCGCCTCGTCGTAGCGATCGACGGTCAGTGTTACGACGTCGAGGTCCTCCACCTCCCGTGCGTTGAGGGTTTCTATGTTGACTCCGCGTGCGGCCAACGCTTCGGTAATCTCGGACGTCAGGGCGGCGTGGCCATGTTTGATAATCATAATCTGTTTCATAATTGATCCCGGTTTTGTTACTTCGTCATGGCTGCGTGAATGTCCGCCACCAGTTCGTCGATTTGTCCGGTCGTGATGCTCGGAAGGGTAATGATGTGGGCGATGTCGCCCTGTACGGCGATTCCCCACTTGGCCAGGATCGACGCCGGCGGCCTGGGAAAAATCACCGTCATTGCGTACTTGTTGCGCCAGGCGTCCAGACCAATGGCCCGAAATTTCGCAATGGCGTAATCGGCCAGTTCGAGGCATCCGCGCACCAACCGTTTAAACCCCTCCACACCGGTTTTGCGGATCGCATACCATAAAAACAGCGGCGTGATCCCGTCCCGCGAGCCGGTCAGCGTGGTGTCAAGAGTGCCCACGTATTCGATCGAGCGAGCAATACGATCGACGTTGCGTTTCCTGGCCAATACTACCCCGCACGGGATAGGCGAACCGATGAACTTGTGCCCGCTGATGGAGACGCTGTCGATCCCCGCCCGGAAGTCATAGACCGGAGCGCCGTCGATGAACGGCAGAGTCATGCCGGACAAGGCTGCGTCGCAGTGGATGTACGAACTCGGAATCGCCAGGTCTTCCAACATCCGGCGTATCCTGGCGATGTCGTCGATCGCCTCGGTCATTGTCGTGCCGACGGTAGCGAAGATAATCGGCGGCACGTCGCGGTGGATGCGGATCGTCTCGTAGAGGTCTTCGTAATCGATCTCGCCGCCGGCCTGCGACTTGATCATGATGTGCTGCATCTTCAGTACGCGCAGGTTCTTGCTGACGCTGTAATGAGTGTCTTCCGAATAATACACCATACCGTCGGGCAACAGTTCGCGAGCCAGGAAAAGTCCGTACATGTTGCCTTCGGTCCCGCCGTTGGTAACGTATCCCCAGTAGTCATCCTTCGGCGCATGAGTCAGCCTGGCGAACCAGTGTATCACTTCGCATTCGATCTGGCGTGTGTGAACGCGGTACGTACTGGGCACGAAGGGATCGCCGACGTTGTTGATGGGATAATGCATGAAGCGAAACAGCGACGAGTAGTCCAGATCGCCTCTGCACGGGTACCCGACGAACAACCTGTATTGCTCCTGCACGTACTCGTACAGGTCGTCCAGGCGTTTTTGGTCTTCCGGAGACAGTGCGGTTTCGCTCATAAATCTTCGAAAATCATAGCCTGTTCCCGCTACTCAAATCAAGAAAATCTCCAGCACGCCGCCCGGTTAGTGTAAAATTGGCGGGTAGAAATGACCTTACCGAATCGACAAGATCCGCCGAGAATGCTTTTTCGCTTCAGCCTCTACGGCTTCCTGAAGAACCAGCGATACTTTGACCCGTTCCTTATCCTTTTTTTCAGGCAGGCGGGACTGAGTTTTACCGTTATCGGGCTGCTGGTCGGCTTCCGGGAGGTTCTTATCAACCTGTTCGAGGTTCCCAGCGGGGCTTTGGCGGACCTCTATGGCCGGCGGCGGTGCATGGTTTTCAGTTTCTGCGTTTATATCGCTTCGTTTGCGGTTTTTGCAGTCTCGTCGGCGGTGTGGCATTTTTTCGCGGCAATGGCTTTGTTCGCTTTGGGAGAT
>DAOVLS010000456.1 GCA_030631125.1 Planctomycetales bacterium | reverse complement strand
GACCACGTCGTGCCCCGGAGTCTTGGCGGCAAGGCCACCTGGGACAACGTAGTGTGCTGCTGCGTGGCCTGCAACGTCCGCAAGGGCGGCAGGACGCCGAAGCGGGCCGGTATGAAACTCATCACTCTGCCTGTCAAACCGAAGCGCTCGCCCATAATCAGAGTGCAACTGACCGGCGAAAAATACGCCTCCTGGAAGCAGTTCCTCGACGCCGCATACTGGAACGTGGAATTAAAAGAGTGACCTGATTGCTGATTGCTGACTGCTATTTCAGTTTCATCCCGTTGGCTTTGGGCATGAAGTCGTCTTCAGTCAGCCCGACGTTGAATTTCACGTTGCTGTAGGAATATCGGCATGTCTTCTGGTCGTCCCAATCGGAGGCCTCCAGGCCTATGGGGACGAGATGATCAACGTCGAGGTACCAGATGGTGGTCTTGGCGGGATAATCTTTCTTCGGCGGGAGGATGCGTTTGAGGACCATAACTTTTTGGGCCTTGGTCCTGTATCCTTCAAATGTGAATTTTCCTTCGCCCCGGCTTGAGGCAAGTTCATTCACTTTCAGCAGGCTTTCCATCAGACGCTTGAATCCGAAGAGCGTAACGGGCTTGCGGGTGTTGGCCATTGCGTCGGGCCCGTCGGTATCCCTGCTGACCGTGCCGACCAGAGCGCCCAGCAGCCCCTTTGGCTGAACCAGCATCTGCCCGTTGTGTTTGCCTTCTACGTAGAGCACGCGGTCGCCGACCGGGGCGTTCTTCGTCCATCGCATCGCCACGGAAAACGGATTATCGAGGAACTTGACTTCGATTTCCTGCTCTTTGCGAAACTGGCCGTTAATCCGCTCGTGCTTGGTGAACGTACAGGTGTAGTCCCGGTAACAGTTGCGGTAATTCTCCAGCGCCTGGCGAAGCAGGGCGATATGGTCGGTCCTGGCAAGGCGTTCCAGTTCCTTCAGCCGATTGGGCGAAGCCTGCCTCGCCGAAGACCCGGCGATGGCCGTTACCTCCAGGCCGCCACGGAAGGCGTCGGGGCGGGTGCACTGGATGCAGAACATCGCCGCCAGCAGCAGTCCGACAACCAGCCGGATGCGGGTATTTGTAAGACGAATAACTCGCTTTGACAGCATTATTTCGAGCCTCTTGAGGCCTGTAAAGCCGGCCGGACCAGTGCCACTCGGTTACCGGGTCGGCGCTAAACTATAATCGGCATAAATCGACCATCAACTTTAGTTCTCCGCGCACAGCCAAAACCGCACAATTCGAAGGGATTATAGGGCTGCCCACAAAGATTGCAAATTAAAAATTCCCAAAAAACACCCGCACTATTTTCGGTATTCCGGTTGTCTCATCTGTTTTTACGGTATTCCGGCCTGCCCGCCGTAGCCGGTTCCTCCGAAGCCTTGGCGAAGGAGGATGGCGAAGGCGGGTATTCCGGTTTTTTCACTGCGTCAGGGACATAAGCCTCTGTATGCGGTCCTTGATGGGCGGGTGTGTGCTGAAGATGGACTTTGCCCTTTTCTCGAATTTCTTGATCGGGTGGACGATGTACAGGCTGGCGGTGGCGCGGTTGGCGACTTCGAGGACTTCCGGGTCGTCGGATATCCTCGCCAGCGCGCCGGCCAGGCCTTCGGGGTTGCGCGTCAGTTCGACGGCAGAGGCGTCGGCGAGGTACTCCCGCTGCCGGCTCATTGCCATCTGGATCACGCGGGCGAGGATCGGGGCGATAATCGCCAGCACCAGCGCTACAATCAGTAAAATCGCCTGGGCCGCCCCGCCGCCCTCGCGGCTCCTGCTGCTGCGGCGCCGCCCGCCGCCAAACCACAAACTCCGCAAAAACACGTCGCATAACATTACCAGCACGCCGACCATAATAGCCATCAGCATCGCGAAAAGGATGTCATAATTGCGGACGTGGCTCAATTCGTGCGCCATCACGCCCTGGAGTTCGTCGCGCTTGAGTTTTTGCCGCAGGCCCGTGGTAATAGCGACG
>DAOVLS010000019.1 GCA_030631125.1 Planctomycetales bacterium | reverse complement strand
GTGAGAACCTGGAGATCATCAATCGCGGACCGGGGCCTTTCATCGTCGCGGTAAAAGGAAGCAGGTTCGTCCTGGGCAGAGGAATGGTACATCGGATACTCGTCCGACCAGGATAGCAGTCCAGGATATAAACCATGAAAAACAAGCATCTTACAGTCGCTCTGGCCGGTAACCCCAACTCCGGAAAGACGACGGTATTCAACGCCATTACCGGCGCTCGTCAGCACGTGGGAAACTACCCCGGCGTAACGGTGGAGAAAAAAGAAGGCTCGGCCAACCATCGCGGCATCCAGCTGGAAGTTGTCGATCTGCCAGGCACGTACAGCCTGACGGCCTACAGCGTCGAAGAAGTTATCGCCCGAAACTTCCTGCTGAACGACAGGCCCGACGTCGTCGTCGATATAGTCGATTCCTCCAACATCGAGCGCAACCTTTACCTGGCGACGCAGTTGATGGAACTGTCCGTACCGCTGGTTCTGGCGTTCAATATGTCGGACGTAGCCGCCAGCAGGGGATACAGCATCGACGAGAATAAACTATCGGAACTGCTGGGCGTACCGATAGTCAAGACGGTCGGACACAAAGGTAAAGGAATCACCGAACTTCTCGATACGGCCCTGGCCGCCGTCCGGGACGACCAGACCGTCGCATCGCAGCGACATCCCAACTACGGCAACGAAATCGAACCGCATCTGCAACAACTGACGGACCTGGTCGCCGAAAAATGCGATAAGCGGCGCCCGCGGTGGTTCGCCATAAAACTGCTGGAAAATGACGCCGAAACAATCAAGCGTCTTCGGCAGACGTGCGGCGGGCACGTCGAGGAACTACTGGTAGAGGCAGAACGCCTGCGGCACCACATCGAGAGCATCTGCGGCGATGCAACCGAGATAATCCTCGCCGACCGGCGATACGGATTCATCTCCGGCGCATGCACCGAAGCCGTTACCCAGTCCGTCGAGAGACGCCACGAACGCTCCGACAGGATCGACGCGGTAATGACCAACCGCTACCTGGGCCTGCCGATATTCGCACTGCTGATGTTCCTGGTATTTCAACTGACCTTCTCTGTGGGTAATCCGGTGGCCGATGTCTTTGACGGATGGAAGAGCGACCTCGCCAAAACCGTCGGCGGACTCTGGGGCGAATCGGGTTCCGACAGCGTCCTGCGGAGCCTGCTGGTCGATGGGATGATCGAGGGCGTCGGGGCGGTGCTCGTCTTTACGCCGCTGATAGTGCTGCTTTTCCTGGCGATTGCGTTCCTGGAGGATTCTGGCTACATGGCCAGAGCGGCCTTCGTCATTGACCGCCTGATGCACAAGATCGGGCTGCACGGAAAGAGTTTTATCCCGATGCTCATCGGCTTCGGCTGCACCGTGCCCGGGATAATGGCCACCCGGACGCTGGAAACCCGCCGCGACCGCATTACCACCATCCTGGTCCTGCCATTGATGAGTTGCGGGGCTCGACTGCCGATTTACGTGCTCATTCTCGGTGCGTTCTTCCCGAAACGGGTATTCTTCAAAATATTGGGCATATACGACGTAACCAACCAGGCGCTCTGGCTGTTCGCCATTTACGCCATCGGCATCGCCCTGGCGATACTCTGTGCGAAAATTTTCCGCGCGACGTTGCTGAAAGGCGAAGCCACACCGTTCGTTATGGAACTACCCCCCTACCGCATGCCGACAATCAAAGGCCTGGCGATACATATGTGGGAGCGGACCTGGCTTTACATCAAAAAGGCCGGCACGATCATCCTGGCTATCGTCGTAGTCCTCTGGGCGCTGGCGTCCTGGCCGAAATTGAACGAACAAGAACGGGCTGTTTTCGCCCAGCAGCGCGCCGCCGTACAGGCCGACGCCCAACCCGACAAAGAGCAAACCGCCGAACTGCTCGCCGAAATCGACGCAGCCGAACACGAAGCCGAACTCGAACACTCAGCCATAGGGCGTGTCGGAAAGACCGTCGCTCCGGTCTTCAAGCCATGCGGATTCGACTGGAAAATTTCCACCGCCACGATTGGAGCGTTCGCAGCCAAGGAAGTATTCGTCGGACAGATGGGCGTGCTGTATTCGGTCGGCGAGGATGCCGACGAAGAGTCCGAGCAACTTCGCAGAAAACTCGCCGACAAATATTCGCCGCTTGTGGGATTCTGCATCATGCTGTTTTGCCTGATAAGCATGCCGTGCATGGTAACCGTCGCTGTAACGGTGCGCGAGGCAGGATGGCGATGGGCGCTGCTCCAGGTAACTTATCTGACCGCCCTTGCGTGGGTGCTGACGATGATCGTCTATCAGGTCGGCTCGAGATTGGTATAAGGGAAACCGGGCATGTGGGAATATGTGATAGTGGGCATTGTTGTATTCGTAGCCGTCGCCGGTGCGGCCTGGTCGCTCTACCGCAGCCTTACCGGCAAGGCAAAAGGCCCCTGCAACCACTGCCCGATGAAAAATACATGCAATTCAAACAAAGCGGACTCAGCGTAACATTCTGATATAAAACAAGTTAGAACCGCTCACAAAATTTTTGCCAAAAAAGCCATTTTTTTGCTTGACGAAAGTTTCTATTTATATACAATGTTAGATAGATGAAACTTTTGTTGTGGTTTTTCTATCGGGATTATTGTGGATAAGGTCGTTTCAGAGAATGGCGCGTGTAATTCGCGGCAGAAATGCGAAGCGGCAAGCCATGCGGCTGGCGGCTTGGCAAAGCCCGCTGAAGCGGCGCCCGTCATTGATTCGCAGAACCTTTTCGCTCATGGCCAAGAGATAACAATACGTCACGGCCAGGAGTTGTATCGCTTGAGAATCACACGAAACGATAAGTTGATACTGACAAAGTAACAATCGTTCGCAACCCAGCCAGCAGCATCAGCCAGCAAGGGAGCGTGTGGAACGCTTTTCGCGTCCATCCGCTCCCTTTTTGCATGATGCCGGGAACAAAGCGGGAAAAGGAGGTGATCGGAAATGTAGAAGAGAGGATTTTTCGCAGGGTGTGTTTGGAAGCCGGACGACCTGGCCGATGGGCTGATAAGTCCGGGAACGTTTTGACGATCGTTTTACAAAAAGGAAGGAAAAAAGATGATTAAGTGCAGTCAAATCGCAATTGCAGTGTTGTTTGTTGTCGGGTTGTCCGGTCCCGCCGGTGCAGCCGTCTTCAACGGTCAGAATTGGGCCGACAGTGTCTATGAATACACAACCAATATCCAAAACTCCGGCTTGGGTGTTCCGGCGGAGTTAATGTCGGCGGATCCGTCGAATCAGTCATGGGTTACGGGCGTCTCGGACGCCGATGTTGACGGCAATGGCTACGCCTGGGACGCCGGCGACAACGATTATGTCGCGGGCTGGCGAGCAAACGCGCCCGGCGAGTACGTCATCGTGAACTTCGTCATCGGCCTGGAAGACCTCGCTGGCGATGACCTGGTTATCCACGTGTACGGCGGACCAAGTGCCTCGGCGAACGTCCTGGCCAGTACTGACGGCAACAGTTACACGCAAATAGGGACTATCGGTTCCGGAACGTCGGGGCAATTCCGCGATGAAACCTTCGATTTCGCCGGATTGCTTGGCGACGATGTTCATTATGTGAAGGTTCTGCGTGCAGCCAACGGGGCGCAGACAGGGATATTCTTCGACTCGTTCGCGTCGGTGCCCGAACCGGCGACGATGGTGCTTTTGATTTGTGGTGGTGCGGGTCTGTTTTTACGCCGCCGCGCCCAAAAGCCGGCACTTGAGCGAAGCGAAAGTGCCGGAAAATAAGACGTACCTTATGCTTGAAATCGTTTCCGGCAGATTCACTCAGCTCATCTGCCGGCTTTGGGAACGAGTGGAGCGGGACAGAAACGATGCGTCGGTGGAAAGGTTTTACGTTGGTTGAACTGTTGGTGGTCGTAGCGATTATCGCGCTGCTGGTGAGTATTCTGCTGCCTTCTCTTGGAATGGCCAAGGAGGCGGCGCGGCGGGTAACGTGCAGCGCGAATCTGCGGAACCTCGGTCTGGCGGCGAATTTCTACGCCAGTGAAAACGACGACTGGCTCCCGCCGGCGGGGCCTAGAGAACGGGTAACCGTCAGTCCGGAACTCTGGTTTATGAACGAATCGCTGCTTCAATATACAAATGTCGTCATCCGGCGGGATGCGTGCGGTGAATTAATCGGCCCGCCAACCGAACGCTCGGCTCTGACGTGCCCGACACACACCACGCCGGCATGCTCGAAACAGGGTCAGCAGCGGGATTACGCCCTCAGTTACGTAATGAACGGCACGTGGGGCCGGGGCGACTGGTGCAGTATAGAACGCGAGAATCGCCGGATTACCGATTTCGCCGCACCGTCGGAGGTCCTTGCCCTGGCCGACGGCAACAACTACAGGGAACCGACGGTCGGGACCGTGCTGTACCACGGATGCCCGAAAGATAATTTCGATTACCGCCACAAAGAATCGGGCAACGCCGTGTTTCTCGATTCGCACGTAACAGGCCTGAAACAAAGCGATGTCCCGATGGGGCGCAACGCGCGCTTCGAAACCTTCTGGAGCGAAAAGGAATAAAATGAAAAAAACAAGACTTGCAACATTGACGATTATCGCCGCCGTGGTCGCAGCCGGTTTCATTCTGACCCAGCCGGGCTGTACAGGTCCTTCCGAAGTTCAGCAAATAAGCGCAAAGACCGATCCCTTGCGCGTTCGCCGCTCCGGTGGGAAGGTCGAAACCATCACCTTCGCCAAGGCGATGGACTTCCACCACGAGCACGAAGATCACGGCGGTACGGTTACATCCGCGACGCCGAAAAAATCTTCCAAAGCCAAACCGGACGAAGATCACGATCACGACGACGGGCTTTGCATCGGCGTATCCACGGGGTATCAGGCGATACGATATGCAGCCGGTGCGCTCTTCCCCGACGAAACGCCGGACGCAGCGGATTTTGAACTGTCGGTAGCCGGTTCCATGCGGGGAGTTTGGGATGTCATGAGCCTTTATGCCGGAAGGAAACTCGCCAAGCCCAAAAAGAAGGCCAAAGGGATGTCGCTGAAAAGTTTCACCTTCAAGTCCAGGCGTATCTCGACGGGTAAAACCCTGACATTTCGCCTCAAGCCAGGCCTGATACCGACGGAGTTTTTTGCGATGAAGAATCGTGGTGTTTCCTGCGGCGATGAAGCACTGGAAGCCCTCAAAAAACAGGCTGCCCGGAAGATTCTCTCTGCCTCACCGCAAGAGTGTTTCGAGACTCTCGCACAGGGAAAATAACCACAAATAAAACCAAATATTTGCAAGCCACCCAGCGAGCAACATCTGCCAGCAAGGGAGCGAGTGGAACGCTTTTTTCGCGTCCATCCGCTCCCTTTTTTATTGACCTGCCTGGAGTGCAGGCGATGCGGGAAATAAAAATGACAAGCACCACACAAAAAAACGTCAGCCCCGGGTACCGTGGCCGCGGTGTTTGCGGCCACGATAAACCCTCCAGACCTGAACGAACGTGGCCGCAAACACAGCGGTCACGGCACCCGGGTTTCACGCTGGTCGAACTGCTCGTGGTGGTTTCGATTATCGCGATGCTGGTGAGCATCCTGTTGCCGTCGCTGGGCAAGGCCAAGGACGCGGCAAAAGCCGTGGTGTGCATGAACAATCAGCGGGCGCTGGGCGTGGCGCTGCGATATTACGCCCAGGACCGCGACGGCCGGCTGCCATCGTCCGAAACGTTTTACGAAGACGCCTCGCCGTACCTGGATAAACCTCTGCCCGACAGTGTATGGGATTACAAGCGGGAAAACATGCCGCAGGCGCTGTTCTGCCCGTGCGATTTCGACCCGTTTCCCTGTCCGTATATGGGCGGCGCATTTGAAGTTACTTCCTACCTCGTCAACGGCGCCGAGACCGACTACGTAATGGGCAGCGGGACGCGGATCAAACTGGGCCTGTTCGGCGGCGAGGGAAATATCGACGAGCCGACTTGCGCGGCAGAGTGCATGTTTATCGGCGAGACCACCAACTACAACAAGATTGCCGACCTCGACCACCCCGCCGCACAGGAAGCCTTTAGTGTCGCCGGTGCGGACCCGGAGGCTGCGAAGAGGCGATTCGGCCATCGCGCCACGAGCGGATTCTTCCACAACGGAAGGATGAACGTTTATTTCGCCGACGGGCACGGTTCGGCGGTCAGAGGCAGGACGGTGGACCCGCTTCCGATCAGCGATTGGCCCGGCGGGGCGCTGATGGACGGGACCACCGCCTTCTATCCGACGCTCTCGCTTCCGACGGCGGACGGGAACCTGCAATTCTGGGGCCCGCCGTATGACAAATGGTAACGCGCGTGCTACGAAAAAATGGACGACTTGGACAGGAAAAAATTGTTGATAGCAGCGGGCGTTACGCTTCTCGCGGCGATTGTGGTCGGAGCGTTATCAGGCCTTGCCGCCGGGGCGTGGCGGGTCGGATTCGGATGGTTGGCGTTGCCGGTAGGTCTGGCGGCAGGTTTGCCGCTTCGGCTCTTCGGTGTCCATCACCACCGCGTAACGCTCTTGGCAGCGCTGTTGTGTATGGGTGCGGGGTTGGCTGTGCACGTCGGCGCATGCCGGCTGGACGGACCGGAGTGGACGGCGAAAGAGCAGGTTAGCGGCGGTCAACTGGACGAACAGGCCGGGAGGATACTCGCACTGCAAATGTGCTGTAAGCGGAAGATTATGGGCGTGTGGGACTATGAGGGCGTCCCGCAGGAGATAAAGGACCAGGCATCCGACCGCGTCGCGGCCATGTCGGAAAAGGCCAAATTCGCACTATGCGATGAGACCTTCGCCCGGCGGATTAACACTTCCGCAGACAATGGTGGCCGGGATAGAGGTTTCCTCACCCGAATCGGCTGGGCGGTCCTGACCGGTGTCCTGGCGATCGCGCCGGCGGCGCTGAAAAACCGGTATGAATGAAAACCGAAAGGAGGTGATTGAAATGTAACATCGAACGGAGCAAACGGAGCAGATGTAGATATGTGACCAGCCAGAGAAGTCCGAAGGCCGATCCAGCCAAAAACGTTTGGGTGTTTTTTCAACAAGTATGAGGAGTGAACAAAATGAAGTCAGCAACGAAAAGTCTTTTGATGGTAGTGGTTCTTACGATGGCCGGTTCGGCCGCGTTGGCCGACATCACGGCCAAATGCACGCTCGACGGCTATGCCGCCATGGGCGGCATGGTCTTCAACACCACCAATGAGTATCTGCTGGTTGGAGATACCAACTCGGCGCCCCAGGGGCCAATGGAGACGTGGGGCTTCGCCTGGCTGAAGTTTGATGCCAACGACCTTCCGGGCGGCGTGGTTCCGTCCGCGATCCTGCGGCTTCAGAGCATCGCGCAGGCCAGTGGCGGCATGTGGACGATCCCGGAAGAAAGCCCGGTCAACGTCGGCGTCTACTCCGTCACCGCCGACGTGGCGGGGATCACCAGTAGCACGGCGGCTGACGCCTTCCGCGCCAACATCGCCACCGCGCCGACCGACACCGTCCTGGTCAGCGGCGGCAACGGATTCTACGCGCTTGACGTTACGGACATCGTCAACGGCTGGATTACGTCAGGCAACAATTTCGGACTGGTCCTGGACACGCCCGGCGGGGCCATCCCCAAGTTCCACTCGACGGAGTCCACGACTGGAGCCGATCCCGTGATCGTTCCCGAGCCGGCGACGATGATGCTGTTGGGACTCGGCGGGCTGGGCGTGTTGTTGAGGCGAAGGCGGTAAAGACCTGTTCTTATTGGAAAGGAAACATTGCGAAGCGGCTAGCCGCACGGCTTGCCGCTTCGCAACAGTGGCGATTCTCTTTGCGCTGCACGGATGAAACAAGTATTGAAAGGAAAACGTTATGAAAAGGATTTGCAGACATTTGTTGATGGGGTTGGTTTTTTCAGTCGCCTTTGCCGGTACCATCGGCTGTGGAACGAGCAGCAAGCCGGTCACTGTCAATGTCCCGTCGCCGGTAACGACTGACGGCTCCGCCGGGTTGCTGGTTATTGCTCACGGTGCGCCGATGCCGGCATGGAACAAGCCCGTCCTGGCGTTGGAAAAACAAGTCATCAAGGCGCTTGGCCCGAATAGCCCGTTCAAAAAGGTCAAGGTCGTCCTGATGGAGTTCGTCAAACCCTCGGTTGCCGATGGTGTCGCCGAGATGGAACAAGCCGGTTGCAGCCGAATCGTGGCGGTGCCGCTGCTGATCGCACCGTCCTCGCATTCGCACTGGGACATCCCCGCCCTGCTGGGCCTCTACAGCGACGAGAGGATGAAGGCCGAACTCGCCGCCGAAGGCGCGACGGTCGTCAAAAGCAAACTTCCCATAACCATCACAGCCACGCTCGACAGCGGCGACCTGCTGGCCAAGACGATGCTGGCGCGGGTCAGGGAAATCTCGAAAGACCCCGCCAACGAAGCCGTTATCGTTCTCGCCCACGGCGACGAAGGCCTTCAACCTTACTGGGACGCCCTGATGAAGCGGATAACGTATAACATCTGCGGCAAGACGGGCATCACGTATGCCGACTGGGCGTACGTCCACGTCGGGCAGGGCTATCGGTCTCACGGCGTACCGGCCATTATGGCTGCAGCCGAGAGCCGAAAGCGGATTCTGCTGGTCGGCTGCTACGTCTCGATGGGAGCGGCAGGGATGCACAAGCGGTTTATGAGCCGGCCGACGCGAATTCACGGAATGGCGCTGCCGAACCCGCTGAAAGGCAAGGACATCGTCGCGGCCAAACAAGGCCTGCTGCCCAGCCCAGGTGTGGCCAAGTGGATCGCAAAGACTGCCGGAAGCGCGCTGAATGACTAACTGTAGGGCGGGTAGGCAGGCCCGCCCGCCCTGCTTGCTTGCTTATTTTGCCGCCTGTTCCAGTAACTTCAGGAAGACGCCAACCTCATCCAGTGTGTTGTAGTGGCATAGTGAAATCCTGACGCACTCTTCAATTCCGAATGCGGACAGCGTGTGTTTCGAATAGCAATCCGAGATGCGGTTATGCATCCGAACACCGTTTTGCTCAAAGTAATCGACCAAATCGGCGGTGTTTATCCCCGCCACGTTGAAAGCGATAATGGCCTCCTGGGTTGCGAGGTTCTGCTTGTCGCCTAATACGGTTACGCGGCTGTTGCCGAGCATGCCCTTGGTCCGGTCTGTGCCGCCAAGCATGGCCTCAAGCAGGGCGGCCTCATGCCGTTCAATGGCAAGCATTGCCGCTTCGACCTGCCGGCGCGGCTCGTCGCTGTCGGTGAACTTCGAACCGAGCCACCGGAAATATTCCAGTACGCTTGACATGCAGGCATAGGACGCCGCTTCGCGGGTACCGAGATCCCACATGTCCTTCGGCTTACCGGCGAGATTGTCGTGAGGCAGATTCGCCAGACGATCCGACATCCAGGCAAAACTTGCGCCCGGTTTGGAATAGACCTTATATGTTACAAATATCCATGCGTCAGCCCCATACGCCTCAACGTCAATCATTCCGTGCGAGGCGTGTTGCGCACCGTCCAGAATGACGAACATATTCGGATTTCTCTTCCGGGCCTCGGTGGTGATCGTTGCTACGTCGTTCTTTGATCCGATGACGTTTGAAGCGTGAATCACCGTCAGGACGGCCGTTTCTTCATCCACGTGCTTTAGAATCGATTCGACGGGAACCAGTCCGGTCTTCGAATCAAGTTCGGCGCAGCGAAACTCCATGCCGCAACGTTGTGCAATCATTCTCGTCGCGTCGTAGGCCGAGGCGTGATCCAGGTTGGTCGTTACCATGTTGCCGCCCGTTGCATTCGCCGCAATTGTATTGAGTATCCTGAAAATCATCCCCGTGGTGCTTTGTTCGGCGGCAATCGTACCGGACTCGGCGCCAACGAACAGGGCGACGTCCTTTCTGCCCCGGGCGATTGCCTCGTCAACTTTTCTCGAGGCGGCGTTTCTTCGTCCGGTGTTGTCCGGAAGTCCCGAAAAGGTCTCTATGACCTCGAAAATGCTTTTCAACTTCAGTGTCCCGCCGGCGTTCTCGAAGTAAATTCGCTTACCGCTGAACGGGTCGGAATCAATGTTGACGAAGCGGTCCCTGATTTCATTCATAAGATTATTGTCAAAAAGACGGCTTTTATCATGAGTCATAGTAGTGCCCTCTTGGCGCCGGGACAGGTTCTTATTCTTCTCGCCGCAGGCGTTTGGTGAGGAGTTCGTCGCGGCGTTTTTTGGCGGCGGTGAGGTAACGTTCGATACCGGCTGCGTCGCCCAGGTCAACGAGGTCGCGGATACGCATCAGTTGCTCGTCGGCGGCGTCGATGGCGTTCAGCAGCGCCTTGCGGTTGGTCAGGATAATGTCGCGCCACATTGCCGGGTCGCCGGAGGCGATTCGCGTCGTGTCGAGGAAGCCGTGACCGGCCAGTTCCAGGTCCGCGTTCTTCTGTCCGGTAACGATCATCGCGGCCAGGATGTGCGGAAGATGTGAGACCCGCGCGACGGCGCGGTCATGGGCGGTCGGACTCATGCGGACGGTCTTGCCGCCGAGCATCTCCCAGAACCGCAGCACCTTGCGCAATGCCGCCGGACGGGTGTGCTTCGTCGGCGTAACGATGCAGGTCGCCCCGGCGAACAGGTCGGCCCTTGCGAACTGCACGCCGCGGCGTTCCGACCCGGCCATCGGGTGGCTTCCGACAAACGGACCGCCCTTGCCAAGAACGCCCTCGGCCAAACGGACGGCGACAGCCTTGGTCGAGCCGACGTCCGTAACGACCGCACGGGGCGAAAGGCAATCCCGCATCGCCGACAGGTGGCCTTCGTATGCGCCCAGCGGCGTAGCCAATACGACCAGGTCCGCACCGGCGACACCGTCGGCGACCGAAAGCGTAGCGGCGTCAATGGCGCCTGCAGCCAGGGCGCGGTCGAGGGAACTTTTCCGCCGTCCTACGCCCACTACGGCGATCCGCTCATCGGCGGCCTTGACCGCCAGACCGATCGAGCCGCCCAAAAGACCGACACCGACGACCGTTACCTTTTTGAAGACCGGTTTTTTCATAAGTCCAACAAAGAAGATTAACCACAAAGGACACAAAGTAGAAAACGAAATTTTTAATTCTTTTGTTCTTTGTGCTCTTTATGTCCTTTGTGGTCAATTCTGATGGGTCAATTTTTTCTTGTCCGTTTCGGCAAATGGGCTTATCATATTGCTATTGTGAGAGAACGTTGAAAGGGCGCCGGAGAGCGTCCTTGTTTGGTATTATAGGATACATTCATCCAGGCTTGGTGTTCGCACCGGGCCGACGTTAAGGTTGAGTCATGCCGCCCGGTTCAAACGGTTCGCAAAACGGCGATAGCGAGTACCTGCTCGACTTCGAGAAGCCACTGGCTGCCAACCGGCGTCATATCGTCGAGTTGGAGGCCGATCAGGCCGCCGCCGGACGCGACCACAGCAGCGAGATTCGCCGCCTCCGCGCACAGTACCTCACGCAACTGAAAGAAACCTACAGCAACCTGACGGCCTGGCAGACCGTTCAGGTCGCCCGACATCCGCACAGACCGCTGGCGGGCGACTACCTCGACCACATCGTAAAAGGCTTCGTGGAACTGCACGGCGACCGCGCTTTCGGAGACGACGACGCGATCCGATGCGGGATGGGACGAATAGCCGCCGAAAAAGTAGCGATCATCGCCCAGCACAAAGGACGCAACACCAACGAAAAAATCAAATGCAATTTCGGATGCGCGCACCCGGAAGGATACCGCAAGGCCCTTCGCGTGATGAAACTGGCAGAGAAGTTCGCCCTCCCGATTGTTACCCTGATCGATACGCCCGGAGCGTATCCCGGGGTCGATAGCGAGGAGCGGGGAGTCGCCGAAGCCATTGCGGTAAATTTGCGTGAAATGAGCCGGCTTCGGACGCCGATTGTCTGTCTGGTAATCGGAGAAGGCGGTTCGGGCGGCGCGCTGGGTATCGGCGTCGGTGACAGGACAGCGATGCTCGAACATTCGTATTACAGCGTCATCAGCCCCGAAGGTTGCGCCGCGATCCTGTGGAAGACAGGCGAAAAAGCGCCCGAAGCCGCCGAAGCAATGAAAATCACATCCCGGCATCTCATGGAACTGGGCATCATCGACGAAGTTGTCGCTGAACCTCTCGGCGGCGCGCACCGAAACGTCGCCGAAGCCGCTGCAAACGTCGAACGGTACTTCGTCCGTAGCCTCCGCGACATGAGACGATTCAACCTCGACGACCTGCTCCAATGCCGCTACGAACGATGGCGAAAAATGGGGAAAGTCACCAAACTACCCTCGCCCCAATCCCAACCGGCGGTAAAAGATTAGCCCGGATGCATATGGGAAACTTTACGAAGAAAAGGTAACCCAGGCGGCATGATGCCCGCACATCGAGTGCCCGCCTTTTGTAGAGCACCTCAACTGACCACTTAAGTGGCCGGTCCCTGTTCCACTAATCAACACTTTTAGCCCGGATATTTCACCACAGAGGTCACAGAGATCGCAGAGGTGTTTACTACAAAGGAACTTACGAACGATTTTGGCGATTTTGCAAAATAACACTCTGTTTTGCAGATTATGACGGTTTGGACATAATCGCCTGGGCGAGAAGATTGTAACCCTTGAAATAAAAATGAGATATGTTTTTTGAATCCCTGCCTGCCGGCAGGCAGGTCTGCGAACTCTGTGTCCTCTGTGGTTAATGAAAAATGCGGGTTAGCCAGACCAGGGGCAGACCATCCGGAATATCATTGGCAGGACAGGAAAAAGGCCTTATAATGTTCACATCATGTTGTATCTCGCGCGACATTGGGTATGGTTTCGGCCGGGGTGTGGCGCCTGCGATGCGGGCGGGCACGTCGGCCTGTAAAGACCGGGGCGCTAAAGCGCCGATGAAGATTGTAAATACCCATAGAGTGCGAGTGATGACATGAAACACTACTACCCCAATTTCACTGAATTTTGCGACCTTGCCGGGCAAGGCAACACAATCCCCGTTTATCGCCAACTGCTGGCTGACGCGCTGACGCCGGTGGGCGCGTTCCAGCGACTGGCCCATCCGCCCGGATTCGCGCCGGCGAAAAACGCCTTCCTGCTGGAGAGCGTAGTAGGCGGCGAGCGGATCGCACGCTACTCGTTCGTGGCGTCCGACCCGGAAATCACCTTCACCGCCACACGTAACCGCATCGTAATCGCCTCCCGTGGCGGACAAGCCGAAGAAAAACAATCCGACGACCCCCTCGGCGAACTGTCCGATTTGATGAAGCCGTATCGCCAGGTCCACCTCCCGTCGCTTCCGAGGTTCACCGGCGGCATCGTCGGATACGCCGGTTACGATATGGTGAGGTATTACGAGAAACTCGGCGAAGGCCCGCCCGACGACCGGTCGCTGCCCGATTTGAGTTTCGGGCTGTACCGGACGATGGTCATCTTCGACCACGTTTCCAAGACCATCAAGGTCGTCTGCAACGCGCACATCACCGGCGATCCGGGAAGCGCCTATAAGGAAGCCACCGAGTCCATCGAGCGAGCCATCGACCGCCTTGGCGGAAGCGGATCGGCCGGTATCGGAATCGGCGAGATCACGCTGGACCACCTGCCGGAGGTCCCGTTCGAGTCGAACTTCGCCCACAGCCGGTTCGCCGACGCCGTCGAAAAATGCAAGGAATACATCCTCGCCGGGGACATCTTCCAGGTGGTCCTTTCACAGAGGTTGGCGGTGGCGACCGGGGCTGCGCCGTTCGATATTTACCGGGCGCTTCGCGTGGTCAACCCATCGCCGTTCATGTTCCTTCTGACGACGCCGGAGGTAACGCTAGTGGGTTCTTCGCCTGAGATCCTCTGCCGGGTCGAGGAGGGCGTTGTAACATCCCGCCCGCTTGCCGGTACACGCCCGCGCGGAGCGACCGAAAAAGAGGACGCCGCTCTGGAGGCCGAACTTCTCGCCGACGAAAAGGAACGGGCAGAGCACATCATGCTGGTCGATCTTGCCCGCAACGATGTCGGGATAGTGGCCGAACCGAGCACGATCGAACTGTCCGACGTGATGACCATCGAGCGTTACAGTCACGTGATGCACATCGTCTCGGACGTCAAGGGCAAACTGGCCGAGGGCAAGACGGCCTTCGACGCACTTCGGGCGGCGCTTCCGGTCGGAACGGTCAGCGGCGCGCCGAAGGTCCGCGCGATGGAAATCATCGACGAGTTGGAGCCGACCCGTCGCGGGCCTTACGCCGGCGCGGTCGGGTACGTCGATTTCGGCGGTAACATGGACACCTGCATCGCGCTGCGGACAATGGTTGTCGCGGCCTCAAAGGTCTATGTCCAGGTCGGCGCGGGTATCGTCGCCGACTCGGTCCCCGCCCGCGAGTACGACGAGACCATCAACAAGGCCAAGGCGCTGCTGAAGGCGATCGAAGTGGCGGAGGCAGGATATGGAGATTGAGTAGGCTGGGACGGAGCGAAGCGGAGTCCCACCTTTATTCCGATAAAGAGAATGTTGAATATTGAACGAAGAATTTTGAATAACGAAGTAAAAAAACATCCCTCAAAGGCGGCTTGTTTCTTTTACTTCGAAATTCGACATTCCCTGCTCATTATTCAATATTCATTTTTTTCCATGGATAAGTGAGTAGGCTGGGACGGAGCGAAGCGGAGTCCCAGCCACAAGTTACTTCCGCCGAGGCGCCGACCAGGACCGTCCCAGCGCCAGCAGTTCCAGCAGTATCAGCGAGACGGTCGCGCCGATCACGTCGGCCAACCAGTCGCCGAGAGAATCGTCCCTTCCCACCAGCGGCTGGGTCAACTCGTCGATCGCCGCGTAGGCGAGCATTGCGAAGAAGATACATGCGATGCGCTTAGCGCCGGTAACCCCGTGAACCCACAGTGTCAGCCAGAGGATTCCCGCCAGGACGAAGTAGCCGACGGCATGGAGGAGTTTATCGGATACGCCGGAATGCGGCAGGCGATCGATGGGTGTGTGTGTGGCGATAACGGCGGCGGCCCAGACGATAAGGCATACGATCAGAACGAGGCGACGATGCAGGATGCGCACCGGCCGATTCATTGTGTCGCCTCAGGCGACGGAACGGCCTGCGGTTCGATCGGCCCGGCGGCGCCCTCGTCGGCGACGACATCGGGAGACGTATGGATATCGGTCAAAATATCCCGGTCTGTCTGTTCGGCCGAATCGGCGACGAATGCGGCGAGGAATTCCTCGGCCAGCGCGGCGTAGTCTTCAGCACCGTGAGAGGACGGGTCGTAATGCCGGATGGTCGTCCCGTAACTGGGGCATTCGGCGAGTTTGACATTGCGGCGGATGCGGGTTTTGAAGATGTGCGCTTCCGACCACGGCGCGTCGCCGCCACGTGCGGATGCGAAAAACTCCCGCACGTCCTCGACCACCTCGCCCGACAAACGCGTGCCGGTCTCGAACATGCAGAAGATCACGCCGGCGACCTTCAGGGACGGATTGATCCGGCGGCGCACCAGCGAAACGGTCTCCAACAATTGCCCGAGTCCCTGGAGGGCGAGGAAGTGCGGCTGAAGCGGGATAAGGACTTCGTCCGCCGCCGCCAGGGCGTTGAGCGTCAGCAGTCCGAGGCTTGGCGGGCAGTCGATCATTATAAAGTCGTACGGAAGGGTTTCCTCGGTGATGCGGTCGCGGAGGATTTGCTCGCGACCGACGGCCCCGGCCAGTTCGACCTCGGCGGCCGCCAAGTCGATTATCGACGGGATGACGGTGATGTTCGGCTCGACGCCGACGGCGGCGCCCGTCAGCGGCGTATCGGCGGTAAGCACGTCGTACATGCCGGGGCGGGTCGTCGCCGGGTCGATGCCGAAGTGTATCGTAAGGTGTGCCTGCGGGTCGAGGTCGATGAG
>DAOVLS010000334.1 GCA_030631125.1 Planctomycetales bacterium | reverse complement strand
TAACGAAATGTAAGAGTTCAGCCGTATGCTTCAGGAAAGGCATTGGGCATTCGGCATTAGGCATTGGTGGCACTGGGTCGGCAACGACAACAGAGAATAATGAATATTGAACGGGGAATTTTGAATTTCGAAGTAACAGAAAAAAAGAAATGAAGATGAGACTCCGCGCGCATTGCGCATTTATCTTCTTTTTCTTTTTTTACTTCAAAATTCGAAATTCTCTGTTCAATATTCGACATTCTCTTTTACGGGGTACAGCCACCAATGCCGAATGCCCAATGCCTAATGCCGCCTAATAAAACCGGCTCAATCTTGACAAGTCCGGCGGAGGCCTTAAAGTCTATCTCTCCGGTGCGGTGAGTCATTTAACAAAGGAGCAACCAATGGCGAAATTGGCAATTAACGGCGGAAAGAAATCGTGCGACCACCAGTGGCCGACCTGGCCGATCTGGGGCGATGAAGAACGCAAAGGCCTCAACGATGTCCTGGAATCCGGTCAGTGGTGGTACGGCAAGAGGGTCAGGAAATTTGAACAGGCATTTGCGGATTTTCAGGATGCGAAGTTCGGCGTAACGGTCTGCAACGGGACGGTCGCGATTGAGGCTGCCTTGGCGGCGCTGGGGATCGGCGCGGGAGATGAGGTAATCGTCCCGCCTTACACCTTTGTGGCTACAGCCAGTGCCGCGATGTGTGTCGGGGCAGCTCCGGTCTTCGCCGACATCCTGCCGGAGAACCTCTGCATCGACCCTGCCGACGTCGAGGCGAAAATCACCGAGAAGACCAAAGCCATAATGCCCGTTCACCTCGGCGGGCACGTAGCCGATATGGACGCCCTTAACGAATTGGCAGCCAAACGCGGAATCCCGGTAATCGAGGACGCCTGCCACTCATGGGGCAGCCAGTGGAAAGGAAAGGGAACAGGGGCGCTGGGTAATTGCGGCGTGTTCAGTTTCCAGGCCTCCAAGAACATCACCAGCGCCGAAGGCGGAATCGTGCTCACCGACGACGAGGACCTGGCTGAACGCTGCCGGAGTTACACCAACTGCGGGCGGGCTGAAGGCAGGCCCTGGTACGAGCATCACCGCATCGGCAGCAATCTCCGACTGACGGAGTTTCAGGCTGCGATACTGCTGGCGCAGTTGACTCGCCTTGAAGCCCAGACGCTCAAACGCCAGGCCAACGCTGCCATTCTGGACGAAGTACTTAGCGGCACGCCCGGTATCACCGTCCTGACCAACGATGTGCGAATGACTCGGCGGAGTTATCACTTTTATACATTTCGCATCAGGCCTGACGAATTGGGCGTGGGGCGTGAGAAATTCATCGAGGCCCTTGCGGCTGAAGGCGTACCGGCATCGCCGGGCTATTCGACTCCGCTCTACAAGAATCCGGTTTTCCATCACCTTGACGAAGAGCCGGCGGCGCGTTCCTTCGCCGATAGCGTTGATTACTCCGAGGTGTGCTGTCCGGTATGCGAGGCAGTCTGTGCCGATGCCGTCTGGCTGCCGCAGGCGTTCCTCCTTGCCGACGAGCAGGCAGTGCGCGACGCAGCGGCTGCGATAGTGAAGGTCTGCGAAAACATCGGCGAATTGAAGTGAAAAAATGTTTTATTGGGTGGCACGGTCAAGTTGGAGCGAAGCGGAAACTTGGCCGTGGTAACGCCGACCACGGCCAAGCTCCACTTCGTTCCGCTTGACCGTGCCACCCCGATACTGTTTGTGGTAATATTGTTAAATTGAGGTGAAAAAATGTTTAGAGCGTCGGCTGCCGAAGTGAACCTTTCCCCGCCGATCGGGGGAGAGATGACCGGATTTATCGCGCGGATAAAGCCCTCTACGGGCGTACATGACCCCATAATGGCAAGGGCCGTTATGCTCGACGACGGCGAGACGAAAGCGGTCATCGTCTCGTGCGACCTGGTGGGTCTGGAGATGTCGGACGTAGATGAGATTCACAGCCGCATCACCGAAACCTGCCGCATCAGTGCGTCGAACATTCTTCTGACCTGTACTCATACTCACTCCGGCCCAGCCACCCTGTCGCCGTCGGGGCCTGATGCGCCCTGGCCTGAAAAACCGGACCAGGTCTGGTTGAGCGAGGCGAAGGCGAAGATCGTGGAGATGGCAAGCGGGCTTGCTTCGGCCCTTATACCGGCTCGCCTGTCGCGCGGGTCAACGACCGTCGGCGGCATCGGATACAACCGCGAAAGCGAAGAGCATCCGATAGACGAGACTCTCGGCGTAATCGGCATTGACAGCGCCGATGGCCGGGTCATCGCCACGATTATCAACTACGCCACGCATGCGGTCGTCCTCGGGTCGGAGAATCTGGAATATTCCGCCGATTTTCCCGGCGCAGCCGTTCGCCACGTCGCCCGATTGCGAGGCGGAATCGGAATGTACCTCCAGGGCGCTTGCGGCGACGTTAACCCGGTGGTCTATCGCGATCGCGGCTGGGGAACGGGAACTTTCGATGACGTTGACGAAATCGGGTTGAAACTTGCCGAAGCCGCCGTCGGCGCGCTGACCGATGCGCCGTCAACGTCGGAGGTGAAAATTCGCACTGTCGCCAAGGTCGTCGATGTTCCGCTGGACGGGCCGCCCTCGCGAGAGGAACTGGACAAATTCGCCGCCGAGGCCCGAGCACTCGCCGAGGACGACGACCTCGCCAGGCAGCGCAGCGGCAGGGCGCATCTGGAGTGGGTCGATAAAGTCCAACAGGCTATAAAAACCGGCAAACTCCCTGCAACCTTCGGCGTCGAAATCTCTGTCCTGGGAATAAACGACATTAGACTGGTGAGCGTTCCTTTCGAGGTCTTTACCGACATCAGCCTGGGGATAAAGCAAGGTCTGGCGCCGCGGGAGACGTTTTTTGTCGGATACACTAACGGTTTCTGCGGCTACTATCCCACGCGGTGGGGTAAGGACCTGGCCGGGTATGGCGGGGCGATCTCCTGCCGCTTCGGATTCGGGCCGTTGATAACCGCCATAGGATACGGCGCCGACGAACTGCTCATCCGCGAAGCCGTCGCCCTGGCAGCGTCGATCTGAACCGTGTTGTTTCGTGGTATTTTGACCGAGCCGTTTTTCCTGCCGGGGTGTTCAGTAACAAGTAGGCAGTGGGCTGAAATAAGGGCGGGCAAGAGGCAGGGTAAGCATGAGTATTGTTGGTATCGCCGGCGTGTTTTTTTCTGTTGTGCTGGGTCTTTCCCAACCGACGACAGCGCCAACTGTGGAAAAGAGATGGGATCAAGTCTGGCCCAGCGAGGCGGACGGACGGAAAGTATTCAATCGTCAGCCCTCTACCGGACCGGGTGCGTACGCCCACTTCCGGTGGGCGGGAATGGGCACATGGAAGCGATACAAGGTGCGCAAGGGTGTGCCGATTATTATCCGGGCGAATGGAGATTCATGCCGCGGCTGCTGCCTGGGGTGCCTTGCATTCCGCATGAGCGAGTTCGTCAACGGTAAGAAAGCGGAAAGATTTGTCTTCAGAGGCCCGAAGTGGCGAGGGGAAAAACCTCCGGGTGAACCCGGATACAGGCTCGTCTATTATGTCCCTCAGTCGGAGAAGTTTGAAATCGCTTGTATAGGGACCGGCTTCTACGTTGCGGTTTATCAACTTGTGGAAATAAAAAGGAAAGCCGACCCTCTGACGGACGAAGATCGCACAAAGATCGTCGAACTGATAAAGAAGATGGACAATGACTCGTGGAAAGTCCGCCGGCAGGTACAGGGCGAACTTGAAAAGATGGGAAAGAAAATCGTGCCTGTTCTCAAAAAGCACGAGGACAAGT
>DAOVLS010000319.1 GCA_030631125.1 Planctomycetales bacterium | reverse complement strand
GCCCGCGGCTCGACTGAGCTCGCCGAAGTCCGGCGCAGCCGGTCGTGTCGCCGGACCGCTCGCCGGACCAACAGTCCGGTCTGGAGACTGACGCGTAGCACCGGCTGCCGCCGCCAACCCAATCGCCACCCAATATGTCCACGCCGGAACCTTCATAATCATCCGCCCTGCAAACAATGATTCTACGTCCAAGGCGAGGGGAGATTCAAGTTATCTGTAAGGCATCATGATAGACAGGGCCATCGCCTACCCGTTCGCTTGTCGAGTGTAATTCAGCAGTCCGCCGGCGGCGAGGATTTCCCGCTGGCGGGGGCTGATGTTGACTTGGCAGGTGAACCCAAAACCCTTCGTGGCGTTGTGGACGGTAACAGTCCCGGATGAGGCGATAACAGAGTCAAGTTGCTCGATTTCCAGCCGGTCGCCTGCATCGATGCGGTCATAATCACCGGCCTGGGCGAAGGTCAGCGGCAGGATAGCGAAGTTGACCAGGTTGGCCTGATGTATTCGCTCGACGGTCTTGGCGATAACGACACGGACTCCGAGGTACATCGGGCACAGCGCGGCGTGCTCCCGCGACGAGCCTTGCCCGTAGGAATCGCCCGCGATAATAACGCCGGCCCGCCCGTCATCCCTGGCCGATATTGCCCGCTCGGCGAATGTCGGCTCGCCCGGTTCGTTCAGCGGGGCGAAGACGTGCTTTGCGTATTCCGGCACGTTGGACCGCAGTTTCAGCAGCGTCCCCGCCGGCATGATGTGGTCGGTGGTGATCTTATCGCCGACCTTGATGATGACTTCGCCGTCGATTTTCTCCGGGAGGGGTTGCCCGGCCGGAGGCTTGACTATCGTCGGGCCGCGGACGATTTCGATACCGGCGGTCTCGTCCGGCGACAGCGGCGGGGTAATCATTCCGTCGTCAATCAGGAATTTATCTACCTGCGGGATTTGCGGATACGCCGCAAGCAATTTTCGCGGGTCGGTAATTTCACCTGTCAGAGCGGCTGCGACGGCGACCTCCGGCGAGACGAGATATACCTGATCTCCCTTCGTCCCGGATCGCCCGGCGAAGTTGCGGTTGAACGTCCGCAAACTCACCCGTCCATCGCCCGGCGAGAAGCCCTGCCCGATGCAAGGCCCGCACCCGCACTCGAGAATTCGCGCACCGGCGGCGACCATATCGCCCAGCGAACCGTTATCGGCCAGCATCTTCAGCACGCCCCTGCTGCCCGGCGCGATGCCAAGTTCCACTCGCGGATGAACCTTCCGCCCCTTAAGCACAGCCGCGACTATCATCAGGTCGTGAAAACTGGAATTGGTGCACGAACCGATAAGCACCTGGCCGACCTTCATCCCAGCAAGGTCTGCTATGGCTTCGACGTTTCCCGGCGACGACGGGGCTGCGACCATGGGGGCCAGTTCGGACAGGTCGATCACAACCCGGCTGAAACTTACGCTCACCATTCCTTCGTCGTCGGGTCCGGATATTTTCGCGTCCGGGCAGTGCCGACGGACGTTTTCAATAACGCCGGCGTCCTTCTCGGCATTCAGACGTTTGGTTATCCGGTCGTACTCGGCGTCCGGTTCGGCCAAAAGTTCTGCGAAATGCTCGGGGCGACCCTGGGCCTCAAGAAACGCCCGCGTCGTTTCATCGGCAGGAAAAACACTGGTGGTAACGCCCAGTTCTGCTCCCATATTTGTACATGTCGCCCGTGCGGGAACCGAAAGCGACGCGACGCCCTCGCCGCAGTACTCGACCACAGCACCGACGTTGCCTCCGGTAGTGAGGATGCTCAGCAGTTTCAGTATGATGTCCTTCGGCGCGACCCAGTCGCTCAATTGCCCTTTCAATTCGACGGCCACAACGGCTGGGCTTGTCAGGTAGAACGCCCCGCCTCCCATAGCCACAGCCACGTCCAACCCGCCTGCGCCTATCGCCAAAGCGCCGATACCCCCGGCGGTCGGAGTGTGCGAATCGCTGCCCGTCAAAGTCTTGCCGGGTTCGGCGAACCGCTCCAGGTGGACCTGGTGGCAAATACCGTTGCCGGGTCGGCTGTGATACGCTCCGACCTTCGCGGCGACCGACTGGAGGTACAAGTGGTCGTTGTGGTTCTCAGGCCCGAACTGGGCCATGTTGTGATCGACGTAACTGATCGACAGTTGCGTCTTTACTCGCGGCACGCCCATCGCCTCGAACAACAGGAAAGCAGTGGTGCCCGTGGCGTCCTGCGTGAGCGTCTGGTCGATACGGATACCGATCTCTTCGCCGACTTTCAGTTCGCCGTCAATGAGATGGGCGGCGAGAATCTTTTCCGTCAGTGTGCCTCGCATTGGAGAACTCCGAATTGTTTCCGTCCCGGCGGTTATTGGTTCGGCAGATATACGTGTCGTCTCGGCGCTGTACCGTTCCAGTGCTCCAACCAGAATTTCATAGCCACTTCCGGGTGGCGCTCGTGTCCGCTGCCGGGGATGACAGCGGTTGTAACCCTGAACCCGGCGGATCGCAGATAAGCGATGCCCTTTTCGGACTGGTCCTTAATCGTGCCCGGATCGTTCTGGCCATAATAGATTATCACAGGCGTCCTGACCGCTTCGGGCGGATACCAGCCGTCGATGGCGTTGCGGTTGAAGTTGCAGTTGCGTGCGGCGACGACGCTGAAGATATCCGGATGCCTCAGCCCGATGAAATAAACCGGAAACCCGCCGCCGGAGAAGCCCGTCATCATAATGTTCCGCCGGTCGATGTTGTAGATGTAGTGCATCTGCCCGATGATGCTCATTATCAACCGCTCGTCGCGGAGGAGTTGACTGATAGCGCCGGCGCCGAGTATGCCGTCGCTGCTGGTCAGTTTCGGACAGATGAGGATGCACCCGTACTTCTCCGCCAGCCACTTCCACTCGCCGGCGTGGTGAGCCGCTACGTCGAACGGGTCGGTCCCGTGGCAGGAGACGAGCACCGGTGCGGGCCTGTCACGCCGGTAGGTGCTGGGCACGTAAAGGTAATATAAACCCCCGGTAATAGGCTCGACCAGAAGCCGGGGCTGGACGGGCGTGTTCTGAGGCTGGGTAACGGCACAGCCGCCCAGAAACGCCGAAAACAGACATATTGTCAGACAAACACGCATCATACGGTTCATTCGCTCGTACTGTCTCAAACGGAGCGGATATAGTACAAAACCACACCGCTAAAAAGCAAGAGCAGACAGAATTACCAATTCCCAACGACCAATGACCAATCAATGACGAATTCCCAATGCCGAATGTCTAACGACCTTTTACGTCTCTGAAGACCGAGGCGAAGACAACGTAGAGTTTCCCGTCTTTTCGTCATTGGTCATTGGATATTGATCGGTCATTGAAAATTGGTCATTGGTCATTATTGACATATGGTGCATCCGCAGCGCGGGCATCGGCTGCATGACGTCTGCGCGTCCAGTGCGGCGCAGCAGTTCGGGCAGTGGCTCTCCGCGGCGAAGCCCATCGGCTGGTCGGGCCGGCAGCGGTCGCGATAGACGGTGATGCCCTTGCACCCGCTTCGCCACGCCTGGCGGAAAACTTTATCGACATCCTCGCTCGTCGCGTCGGAGGGCAGGTTAATCGTCTTTGAGATCGCCCCGTCAATGTATTTCTGGAAGGCAGCCTGCATCTGCACGTGCCTGGCCGGGGGAACCTCGTGGGCGGTGATGAAGACTCGGCGAACGTCGGCGGGAATGTCGCCAAAGTCCGCAAGGGACTCGCCGTCGGCGAGCCGACGAACCAGGTCGTCCGACCAGAGTTCGCGCTGCCTGAGGGTCCGCTCGAATACGCTGTTGACCTCCAGCATGCCCAGGCCGTCGAGAACGTTCCGCCGGAACGCCATTGCGAAGGCCGGCTCTATCCCGCCCGAGCAGCCGGCGATGATGCTTATCGTGCCGGTCGGCGCGATG
>DAOVLS010000393.1 GCA_030631125.1 Planctomycetales bacterium | reverse complement strand
TGGTGGCTATCAACATCGACCCTATCGAGAAGAAGCCGCTGTTCCATTTCCTGCCCGGCTCGATGAGCCTTTCGGTGGCTGCGGCAGGGTGTAACTTCCAGTGCTCGTTCTGTCAGAACTGGCAGATATCGCAAGCGCCGCGGACGGGAAAAATCCTCTCCGGCGAGTCAATTCCGCCGGCAGACCTCGTCGCCACAGCCGAACGCAACGGCTGTAAGTCCATGAGTTTCACCTACACCGAGCCGACGGTCTTTTTCGAGTTGTGCTACGACACAGCCAGACTCGCCCACGAAGCCGGTATAAAAAACTGCTTCGTCTCCAATGGTTTTATGACGCCGCGGGCGGTGCGGACAATCGCCCCGTACCTCGACGCCATCAATGTCGATTTAAAAGCCTTCCGCGACGAGACCTATCGGCGCGTGATGAAGGCGCGCCTCCAGCCGGTGTTGACCTGCCTGAAAGAACTTGTCTCCGCGGGCGTGTGGGTGGAGGTAACGACGCTTGTGGTTCCGGGGATGAACGATTCGGAGGCGGAGTTGTCCGACATTGCCGGTTTTATTGCCGGCGAGTTGGGCGTCGATGTGCCCTGGCACGTCAGCCGGTTCCACGGGGATTACAAAATGACCGATACGCCCTCGACGCCGATGGAGACCCTTGCCGCGGCGGTGGAAATCGGCCGGAGGGCGGGGTTGAAATACCTCTACTGCGGCAACGTCCCAGCCGGTCAATACGAAAACACCTGCTGCCCGAATTGCGGGGCTACGCTGATTCGGCGAACTGGTTTTCACGTTGCAGAGATACGCATCTCCGGCGCTCGCTGCCCGGACTGCTCGACGGAGATTGCAGGAATATGGAACTGATTTACAGCAATCAGAGCGATTTATTGCATAATTGCGTCTGTCGGTCTCCGAACATCGCCGAACGAAAAACCGCGCGGCTTGCCGTTCGGCTATGTTCGAAGACTACGTCGCAAGCCAACTCGCTGTGCAGTAAATTTACTACTGACTGCTCTCCGCAGTTCTATCGTTTCTTGCGGCGGTTGCGTCGCTCGCGGCGCTTCTTGGAACCGATTTTCCTTCTTCGTCTTGGTTTGCTCATGCTGCTCCTTGCTATTGCCATGGTGGCACAGGTTTCGCAAGGGATTCTGCGATTTTTAACCTGTGCGCCGAATATCCGATTTAGAACGGCACAGGTTGAAAACCTGTGCCACCAACTGATTATACACCCGGCGACGATTTTGTCGAGAAATTCTCCTTTTCATAAGACTTATGTAAATGTATCCTTGTGTCGATAAAATCACTGAATTAGAATGGTAGTTCGATTTTGGTGTGTTCTTTGCGAGGAGCCATGCTATGCGTATAATGACATGCGTGATGATATTGGCGATGTTTATCGTTGGCTGCGAGGTGCAGGACGAGAATCCCAACTGGGATCCCCGGGCTGATTACCCGTCCTGGACTTACGACGCTCCGTACTACTATCGTCCCAGCGAGGACCTGCCGGTCCGTGAGATCGTCGGGGCGGGCATACCGGTCTATTACTCCGACAACAATCAGTTTTTCGTGAAGCATTCGACCGGTTATCAGATTCCGGGCGCGCCCCGTCTGGCGATATGGTACTCCAACAGCGCCGGCGAGAACTGGGACCGTGCGGGATACTACGGCGTCGAGCAGACGCACTTCCTCTTCCAGGCCGAGACCGACGGGCCTCACTGGGTCCGCTTCGTCGGGCCTGGTCAGGGCGTCGCGGCGGCCGCTCCCGGAACGCCGCACCGAATCTACGTGGTCGATACGACCAGGCCTGCGATTGCGGTCTCGCTCACCCCCCCGGCGACGGAAAAGGACAAACACGGAAACGAAGTCCCGCACATCTACCCCGTCGGGACCGAGGTCAAGGTCAGTTGGAGCGTCCACGACGCAAACCTTGTTACCGGCAGCGTGCGTATGGCTACGACGTTCGGAACATTTCCCGAAAATGTTATCTGGACAAGGTTCCCGATGAACCTGAAGACCACCGGAGAAATGAATGTTCCGATCCCTCCGGAAGCCGCCGGCCGTCAGGGAAGGTGCGGCGGGCGGATGCGCATCCGCATCGAGGCCGCCGACAAGGCAGGAAACGTCAACTACGCATTCTCGGACATCATGCACGTCGATGGTCCGCCGCTACCGGAAAAGAAAACCGTCAGACAGGCAGGTCCCTGGGATATGATTACCCAGACCGAAGGCCCCGCCGGTCCGAGACCGGGCTGGCCCCAGCCGGGAACGCTCATAAGAGGCGGAACATCGCGAATGCTCAAGTGGTTGCCCGACGGCGCTGAAAAACACAAAAACATCGTGCTGCAATTCTCCGCAAACAACGGGCGGTCCTGGCGAACCGTCGCGGAAAACCTCCAGGCGGGCAAGATATCCAAGTGGACTGTCCCGCAGGTCAACTCAAAACTATGCCGGCTTCGCATCCTGGCAGTCAAAGGCCCGGAACATCGCCTGATGCTGGCCAAGACCCAGGCGTTCACGGTTCACACCGCTCCGCCGGATACAATCTTAGGCCCCAAGGAAGTCCCGCCCGAACCACGGGAAAAATAAACCCCACGCACGCGGGTTTCAGGAATAAACTCAGACGGCACGGCTTGATTACAGGCCGTGCCGTCTGCTATTATGACAGGCCGATTTACGTCCGGGAGAACATCGAAAAAACGAACACGAGGAGAGCACCGAAATGGCGGAAAAACTTGCAATCGACGGCGGGGATAAGACGGTAACGAATACACTGACCGGCTGGCCTCAATTTGATGAGACGGCGATTGAAGCAGTCGAGCAAGTCTTGCGGTCCGGCAAGGTCAACTATTGGACCGGGCCTAAGGGGATGGAGTTCGAGAAGAAATTCGCCGAATGGCAGGGCAGCAAGTACGCCATCAGCGTCTGCAACGGTACAGCGGCCCTGCACGTGGCGATGACGGCCCTTGGCATCGGGCCGGGCGACGAAGTCATCGTACCGAGTTACACCTTCATCGCGTCG
>DAOVLS010000139.1 GCA_030631125.1 Planctomycetales bacterium | reverse complement strand
GAAAACGCCTGTCGTGGTATTCGTGTGGAGGAGGTAATAAAGGCGGTGTTGCTGCCGAGGAGAACGCTGGAAAAACGCTTTCGCAAACACCTCAACCGCAGCCCGTTCTCCGAGATTCGGCGGGTGCAGATCGAAAGGGTCAAGATGCTCCTGGCCCAGACCGATATGACGCTCGAAGCAATGGTGACGGAATGTGGATTCGACAGCGTTACGCGAATGAACATGTCATTCAAGCAGGCTGTCAACATGGCGCCCGGAGCATACCGCAGGAAGTTCAGAAGCCGATAAACCATTGTAGATTGCCGGGCTACGGCCACGGCGAAACGCAGTGAAGCCGGGACAAGCCGGACGCCGGAGACGCCAAAATCACAGCAGCCGACACCGTCCACAGCACAATCGTTGTTTTCGTTGATGATATTTTCAGTATTCTTTCTTTGTAGTCAGATGAACGCGGTGGGCCAACTCGTGCTTCGTAGCGAAGTATCACTACTTCGCAGAGTAGTACCGGCCCATCGCCGAACTTATTTCTCGCGCTTCCAGTAATAGTAATCAGGTGAGTTGAGTTTATCATCGTCGGCCGGTATTGAAGCAACGTGTCCGTCGCAGAAGAGATAGTTGGCCATATCGTTATTTCGGTGTACGTCCATCGTCGCCTGCCGCCCATCCCGGGCATAAAAGATTCCGCAGCCGTAGTATCTATCGTGTATTCCCGCCTTCCATCCGACGCTCGAGTAGTACGCCGACTCCCACATCTCGCCGAGAAGGATGGTCTCGCTTGGGTCTGTAACCTCTGTTGCCTTACGTACCCATCCGGGCCAGGGAAAACCGTATGTGTTGCCATAGGGCGGGTCCCAGTTTTCTCCCCAATCCGACGGGCCTACCCACGTTATAGCCCCATTAATCGCGTAGGAGCGAGGATGACGCCTGTCCTGCGGAACAGCGAAGCCATCGTAGTCCCGCGGCATCTTGTCGCTTGGACAGTTCAGCAGACCCAATTGCTGGTAGAGAGGATAGAGAATCCAGTCCCAGGTGAACTCGTGCCAGTCATTCCCTGAATTGCGGATATCGCCGCCCCACCCGCCGGCGGCGGGCCACCAGCTGTCGTTTTCGTCGGTGTAGAAGGCAAAGCCCAGACCAAGGCTCCTGAGGTTCGACATGCAGATGACCGTCCTGGTCTGCTCCTTGGCCTTGCCAAGCGTCGGAAGGAGAATCGACACCAGAAGAGCGATAATCGCCACAACCACGAGGAGTTCTACGAGCGTAAAACCGTGCGTTCGCTTTGTCATTATCGCGTCCCTGCTATATTACTGATAAAAATGAATATTGAATAATAAACAAAGAACCTACCTGCCGGCAGGCAGGTGTCGAATTTCGAAGTGAAAGAAGAAACTTGATGTTTTTGAGGGGTGTTTTTTTTACTTCAAAATTCGACATTCTCTGTATGTTATTACCCCCAACCCATCCCGATGTACATCGGGATGGGCTGGGGGGTACATACCAATTTCCAATTTACAATTGTTGATCAGCGACGTTTCCGACGAATCAGGACGCCGATTCCGCCGAGACCAAGCAGCACCATCGTCGCCGGCTCGGGAATCAGGTAAATCCCGCCACCGCTGCTGGTATCGACCGTAGCGCCGGCGTCAATCGTGCCGTTGAGGTAGTACAGGTTGATGCCGTTGGTGTGGAGGATCGTTCCGTCCTGAAGCACGAGGTTCTCGACGTAAACGGCCTCTGCGCTGCTGCGGTTGCCGTTGTCGAAGTTATCCACCAACTTGATCTCCGCTCCGCCGCCAGCGCCGGCTTCCAGTGTCAGGCCGACCAGAGCGAAGTTTTCGCTCAGCCCGACCATCACCGCGCCCAGGTCCTCGCCGCCGGCCTCGAACTCACCACAACCGGTGGTAGTACGGCGTTGGTGATCGACGTCGGCGAAGCCCTTGTACACGAAAGCCGTGTTGTTCAGGTCGCCCAGACCGGTCGCCGTGTCGTCGGTGCACTGGTTGACGAATGAGGGATTCCTCTTGTGCCAAAGATTGCCGCTGCCGCCGGGATCCGTGTAATAGTCATTCCAGGAGTGCTGGCAGCCTGAGAATTTGATGACTGTGCCTTCAACGGCCTTGTACAGGACGTTGTTGTTCGCGGCTGTTGCGCTACCGCCGAATTGCAGCCCGACTTGGGCGTAGGGTGTGGACGACTGACCTCCGACACCGGAAAGCGTAATGGTGCCGCCACCGACTACCGGCGTCTGGATGTCCCAGGTCGCCTGGTTGCCTGCGTTGTCACCCAGGTCCATGACTATCAGGGTCTTGGCCACATCCTTCCAACCGTTAACGAGGTTTAAAGTCCCGTTTTCCGTCCCATCTCCGGTCCCGCCGATACGGCAATCTCCACTTGTCAGGCCCCCGCCAACATTGGCGGTGCCGTCGCCGCCGCCATGGCCGATGTAGAGGGGAGAGTAGAGGCCCTTCGGCCAGGTGGGTATCACGATGGTTCCGGTTCCGCCGGCGTTTCCAACGTACACCGGACCACCAAGGCTTGAGTAACTGCCGTTGACGTTCGCGGTCAGGTTATCGCCCACAGTGGCGGTGTCGCCCCAGGAGGGAACCTCATCGTGATCCGGTCCCCAGTTTCCGGCCGTATTCCACATGCCGTCGCCGTTGTTATTGTCCCAGACGTGATCGATTCCCCACGCCTGCCCGGCCCACGCCAACAGGGTCAACACACACAGTACTGTCATTGTCTTTTGCATCTTGCCTCTCCTTATCTTACGGACTTTTGCCATGAAGCGCCCCGGCGACACCACGCCGCTGATAAGAGACACTCCACAACTTCCAACTAATTCGTCTCACTGCTTATTTCATTCCACAGGCATCGCCTTCCTTTGAAAACAGGGACCAGGGACTTGGAAAAAAATCCGCAATTCGGCTTCGCCAAGGCTTCCGTTTCCGCTTCGCTTCGCCGAGACGAGCCGCTGTGACAAGTCCGCAATTATCAACCTTCTTTCTTTGCCACATGCTTTATGCTGCTCACCTCACTTTCGCATTATAAATTATATCCGATTTTCCTATTGTGTCAAGACCGGTTTAGGATTAATGTTTTTTCTGTTTGCGACAGCAGGGATATTAATGAGCGGAGGCCTAAAATGGAAATTTCAAAAAAAATCGCAGTGGAAATCCCTTTGGAGTTCCAATTTGCCCGTCAGGTCGTCAGAGGGATCCACCGGTACGCCTTGCCGAATTGCCGATGGGTGATCTCCACTAGATGGTCCCGCTACAAAACCAAGGTCCGGGGAGACGGTCTGGACGGGGTGATCTCGATGCGTCGGCCGAGTGATTATGTGTCCGTCGCCCGGCGTTTCGGCCTTGCCGCAGTAGGTGTGGGAAGGTGGTCGCCGGAGCGTGAGTTTTCCTCCCTGCCGTACGTGGACGTGGACCCGAAGGCTATGGGTGAAATGGCGGCGGAGTATTTCATCCAGCGAGGCTTTCGCAACTTTGGGGCGTTTTCCACACCCGGATGCGTCCATTCCCGGTATCGCTGTGAGGCCTTTGCTGCGGCGGTGCGACGACAGAAACTCACCTGTGATGTATTCGATCAGAAGAAGAAATATCCCCCTTGCGGCGAGCCGCTGCCCACTGTCATTGACGTCTCCGAACGAATGCGCCGTTGGCTGGTGGGGCTTCCCAAACCGCTGGCTGTCTTTGTCGTTGACGACGCCAACGGGACATGGATGTGCGCCGTATGCCAACGGAGCGATATCCACGTTCCGGAGGAAGTCGCCATCCTCGGCGCCAACAACGACGATATCTACTGCGACATATCTCATCCGCCTCTTTCCAGCATCCGTATGCCGGTCGAGCAGGTTGGTTACGAAGCAGCCAGGATTTTGGACGCCATGCTCCGAGGCCGGAGGGTTCCGAAGCGTCCCATCCTGCTGCCTCCGATAGATGTAGTAACGCGACAGAGCACCGACGTGATGGCTGTCGATGACCGCCGTTTCGTCGAGGCTATGCGGTTTATCCGCGAGCATGCCTGCGAAGGCATTCGCGTCAAGCACGTGATAGCGGCGTCGTCGCTGCCGAAGCGAATGTTGGAGCGGCGGTTTAATAAAGTCCTTGGTCGAGGCCCGTTCGCGGAGATCCGCAGGGTCCAGGTCGAAAGGATCGGGATGCTCCTGGCGCAGACCGACAAGACACTGGAAGCCATAGCGCCGGAGTGTGGATTTCAGAACATCTCGCACATGAGCGTGGCGTTCAAAAAAATCACAGGCAAGACGCCCGGCGCATACCGCAGGCAGTTCAGAAGCCGATAGAGGCATCGGGCATTCGGCATTTGGCATTGGTGGCGGTACCCCGTAAAAGAGAATATTGAATATTGAACGGGGAATGTCGAATTTTGAAGTAAAAGAAGTAAAAAAAGAAAGTGACGTGGAGTCTCATCTTCATTTCTTTTTTTCTGTTACTTCGAAATTCAAAATTCCTTGTTCAATATTCATTATTCTCTGTTGTCGTGCCAGCCAAATGCCTGACTCGCTCTTTTCTTTTGCAATCATCGCAAATGGGTGAACAGTTACAATACGGATCAACCGGCTTCCGAGACGATCCGGAGGGTTTCATTTTCCGGCGGGGTCTGTATAATATCCCGCCGGGTGAATCACGTGCTGTGAGTTTTTCCATTCGGAAGTTATGACGAGGAGTAGAGCATGGTTAGTGTGGCATTGATCGGCGCGGGCAACTGGGGCAGGAACCTTGTGCGTAATTTCGCTTCGTTGGCCGAGGTCGAATTGAAGTACGTCTGCGACCTCGACGAGAAGGTCCGGCAGGGGATGTCGTCCTTGTATCCGCAGGCGAAGGTAATCGGCGACATGGACGAGGCCCTCGGCGACGAGCAGGTCGATGCGGTCGTGGTGGCGGTCGATGCGCCGCTGCATTTCAAGATTGCCGCCGCCGCACTGCAGGCGGGCAAGCACACCTACGTCGAAAAACCCCTGACGCTGACAAGCGAAGATTCGCAGACCCTCGTGAACCTGGCCGCTGAAAAAAACCTCAAACTGATGGTCGGGCATCTGCTTGAGTACCACCCTGCCGTCAATTACATGAAGCAGGCGATTACCTCCGGCGAGGTCGGCAAGCCGCTTTATCTGTACTTCCATCGCGTCAACCTTGGTATCGTCCGTAAGGTGGAAAACGCCTGGTGGTCGCTTGCGCCGCACGACGTATCGGTGGCGTGCTACCTTTTCGACGCCGAACCGGTGAGCGTATCGGCCAGCGGGCAGGCGTACTTGCGGGAAGGCGTCGAGGACGTTGTCTTCGCCAACCTGAAATTCGCCGACGGGCGGATGGCGCATATCCACGTCTCATGGCTTGACCCGCACAAAATCCGAAAGGTAACGCTCGTCGGCTCACAGAAAATGGTCGTTTTCGACGATATGGAAGCAGCCGAGAAGATACGCGTCTATGACAAGGGCGCGGAGATCGCCAAGAGCGTATCCAGTTACGCCGAAGCCATTACGCTTCGCACCGGCGACATCCTCATCCCGAAAGTCCCCTCCGGCGAGCCGCTCAAGACCGAATGCCGGCACTTTATCGACAGTATCGTTAACGATAAAACCCCACTGAGCGACGGAGCGGACGGGCTGAGGGTAGTCAAAGTACTCGAAGCCGGATCGAAATCGCTTCAACGCGGTGGTGAACCGATCAGTTTGGTATAACCGGGAACATTTGTGAGGCCGGTATGAGCAAGGACGAAAAACCCTATTTCGTGCATGAGAGCAGTTACGTCGATGACGGCGCTGTTATCGGCGAAGGCACGAAGATTTGGCATTTCAGCCACATTATGCCCGGCGCGGTCGTTGGTAAAGGCTGCTCCATCGGACAGAACGTCAACATCGGCGGTAAGGCCGTCCTCGGCGACAACGTCAAGGTCCAGAACAACGTCTCCATCTACGACAACGTTACACTGGAGGACGACACGTTCTGTGGCCCAAGTATGGTATTCACCAACGTTTTCAACCCTCGCAGCCACGTTTCGCGCAAGGACGAATACATGGACACGCTCATCAAGCGCGGCGCGACCATCGGGGCCAACGCGACGGTGGTATGCGGGAACACGATAGGGCGGTACGCATTTATCGGAGCGGGGGCCGTTGTTGTTACCGACGTGCCGGACTACGCGCTGGTCTATGGCAATCCCGCCCGCCGGCACGGATGGGTCTGCCAGTGCGGCGTGAAACTTCATCTCGCCGGCGATAAAACCACCTGTTCAAGATGCGGCGAGGAATATAAACTTATCAACGATACGCTCCAACCGGCATAGTGCTACGCAGCACGGGCGAGACGCCCGTGTTACGTAACACGGGCGTCTCGCCCGTGCTGCGTAGCACTATGCCGGTTGGAGCGTATCGTTGATAAGTTTATATT
>DAOVLS010000034.1 GCA_030631125.1 Planctomycetales bacterium | reverse complement strand
GGCGAGGTACCGGTCGCCGCTGACGTTGAAATCTTTTGTTTTATACTCGAATCCGACCTTATCCGCCGCAGCGCGGAGGACCTTAAGTCCTTCAGCCACTACTTCCGGACCTGTCCCGTCTCCGCCTATGACTGCAATTTTCATCGCTTGTGTCCTTTTTGTTCACTGACGAACCGCCAAGTGTACCGGTGCGCCTCCAAAACGGCAAGACATAACACGACAACGCGGGTTGGACGGTTTTTGTGGTTTTTCTGTTGAAACAGCGCTGTTCGGTAAGAGCAAAAGTCGCCATCTCCTTCATTCTACCTACTGAAATAGGATGCACCCTGCGACTGAAGGAAATACGACTTGCTAAGAAAATTAAGTTTTTGCTGTTGACATCCCGCTACATCGTGATACGATATAGCGTATCGTTAAGTAGTCCTTGAGGATTGTTACTGTGCGGACATGGGTTTCACAATTGCGGAAGGGCCTGGTGGAACTGAGCGTGATGGCGGCGCTGCGGGACGGGGAGGCGTACGGCTATCAGATCCTTCAGCGTCTGACGGCGACCGAAGAATTGGCGACCACCGAAAGCGCGGTCTATCCGATCCTTGCGAGGCTGGCGCGGGACGGGCTGGTGAAGGTCCGCGCCGCGCCGTCGCCGTCCGGTCCGCCAAGGCGGTACTACCGCCTCACTGCTCTGGGAAAGGCGCGGCTTAAGGAAATGAGCCTCTACTGGAAGGGAATCATCGTCGCCGTAAATAATCTTTTGCAGGAGAAGACGAGATGATGGACAAAACCAACGAATTGAATCGGGACGTTCGCGGGCGAATCGACGCGCATCTGGACGCCATCGACGTCGCGCTGAGCGCCGCCGGGATGTCTCGCAACGAAAGACGGAGCATCACCGACGATGTCGAAGCGCAGGTACTGGAGATGCTCTCTTCGCGAGCCGGGCAGGCGCCGACACTCGCCGACGTCGAAGCCGTCCTGGCCGAACTTGATCCGCCGGAAGCGTATGCACGCGATGACGTTGTATCGCCGCTTCCACCGCCGCCCGTACCGATGCCAACAACTGTCAGGCCGCATTTCTCTCGCACAGCCATCCTCGGCGCTGTCTGGGCCGGACTGTTCCTTGCCATTCTGATTCCCGCAGCGGTGCTTTTGTTTTTTAGGTTGGACAAAGCGCCGAGCAGGCCCATGAAGGTCGCCGCGCACGCACAGTCAAGGCGGTCGGCGGAGATCACGACAAGGCGGCTGGAATCCACATTCACTCAGCCGGGCGCTGTATTTCCCGCTGATGAAACACCCGCGCAGTTGCCGGCGACGACTAATGAATTCGTGGATGATGCGGATATACCGGCTACTTCAGCGCCGGCAACTCATGCGCCCAGCGGAGGATCGGCAAGACCCGTCTGGGGAATATCTTTCTTCGGTCTGATTCTGTTTTTGCCGGCGATTCTGATCCTGGGCGCTCCGGTAGGGGCAATGGTTCTGGGACTGGTTGCGATATCGCAGATTCGCCGCTCTGCCGGGCGGTTGTACGGGCTGGGACTGGCGCTGTTCGATGCGATTGTTTTCCCGCTGTTGCTGCTGGATGTGGCAATTTTCGTCCTCTGGGGCTTTCTCCTTCATGCGATATTTGGCACCCAGATATCGGGCGGTCCGGGCGGTATAGCAAAGTTGCTGACACTTGCCGCGACCGTACTGATGTGTCTGGTTGTTGATTTCCTGCTGGTGCGGTGGGCGTGGCGTTCGGTCAACAGGCCGCATCCGGCATCAGCGTAAAAAGCCGACGGCCCCAGGGGCCGTCGGCTTTGCTGACCGCTGTAATTAATCGTTAATCGCCCTGATCCGGAAATTCTCCTAAAATTCCAGTTGTCATAACTCAAGGCCTGTCCTATAATAGTAGATGACTGACCGGTCAGTCATGGACTTGTTGTGGTGAACCGATGTGCCGTGCGAAAGATACAACTGACAGGCGAGGTGCGATAGTAGCCGCGGCGGAGAAGATTTTTCACGCCCACGGCTACGCAGCCACGACTATGGAGGCAGTCGCTGCTGCCGCCGGTGTCGCCAAGGGCAGCCTCTATAATTATTTCCGCAGCAAGCAGGAACTTTTTACACAGTTGTTCACCGAGACCATCGCTGCCGACGAGGCCGAGGTCGAACGACTGGTAACCGAGCCGATCCCCGCCGATGAAAAACTTCAGCGTCTGGTGGATAACGTTTTCGTCCAGTTGGAGCGATACACAGCCATTGGCGCTCTTGTGTTGGAGTTTTGGGCGACCGCTGCCCGCCAGCAGCATAAGGGCGAGTTAGCGGAGATGTTCGAGCAGATGTTCAGCCGATGGCGTCGTCGGATAGCGGCGATTGTTACCCAGGGCATCGAGTCGGGACTGTTTCGTGCGGAGATAGATCCCGACGTGGCGGCGTCGCTGATCGTGGCGGTGGTCGATGGGATAATTGTTCAGTCGATACTCGATGTTGGAGTGAGTTTCGGCCCGGACTCGCACCACCTGGCGGCGCTGAAGAAAGGGCTGATGATGAGCCTGACCGCCTGGGCGGACCAGAAAGCGCAGGCTGGACCGAGTGAAGCGAGGCCCACCTCCACAGGGTAAGTATAAAGAAAAGGTGGGCCTGTCGGCCCAGTCTACTGGAAAAGCACCGGTTAGACAGAGGTGATTATGAGTGAACAGGCAAAATGGGTTCGTATCGTTCGCAAGTCGGCCCCGGCGCTGATTCTGCTTACGGCGCTGGCGGGCGTAGTGCTGCTTGCGGTGGTGCTGCCGAAGAAGAGCGACGACAAACCTCCGTCCGAGCGTCCGCCTGTGAACGTCGAGACGGTCGTGGTCCGCCCGGAATCGCAGGTGCTGGATACGTTCGATATCGTCGGCAAGGTCGAGGCCGACCGCGTAGTGGAGGTTTCAGCCGAGGTAGCCGGGCGTGTCGAGCGGATTCTCCGCCGGGAAGGTCGGCCCATCCGGACCGGCGAACCGATAATCCGCCTGAATACCGACATACTCCGGGCCGAGTTCGACCGCGCCAAGGCGCAACACCAGTTCGACGGCAGCGAATATAAACATATCACCGATCTTCACAAGCGTGGCGCCGCTGCGGCGACCGAGTTGAACCAGGCCCGGACCAGGGCCGCTGTCAGCAAGGCAGCGTTCGACATCGCCGAGGCACATCTTAAGCGGGCGACCATAGTCGCGCCGTTCGACGGGACGCTGGACAAGATAATCCCTGAAGTAGGCACATACGTCAATATCGGCGACGCCGTCGCTAAAATTGTTGATTCGGACCCGGCCAAGGTTGTCGTGGACGTGCCCGAATGTGATGTGCCGTTCCTGGAAATCGGGCAGGAAGAGAAGGTTTTCATCAAAGGCAGGCCGAAAAAACCGCTTACCGGAAAGGTAACCTACATCAGCAAACTCATTGACCCGGCGGCGAACACCACGCGTGTGGAGATAAGCATCGACAACCGCACCGGCCTGCTGCGAAACGGGCAGATAGTTCACGTCCGCCTGTTGCGACAGGAACTGACCGACGCGATCCTGATCCCGCTGGAGGCAGTGATTCCGATGGAGAAGGGTAAAAAAGTCGTCTATGTCGTCGAAGACGGCAAGGCGGTTCGGCGGGAAGTGAAGATAGAACTGACCCTGCTGTCGAAGGAATGCGTCTGCATCCGCAACGGACTGACCGAAGGCGAGCGGTTAATCGTCAAGGGTCTGCGCTTCGTATCGCCGGGGCGGGCGGTAAGAGAAAAACGCCTCGAAGGTCCGGCGACCCAACCGGCGACATCGCGGGCGGAGACACAGCCAACAAGGTAATCCAATGCTGATTTCCAATGCCGCAATCAAGAATCGCACGACGGTATTCGTGCTTATGGCGTTAATCGCCGTAGCGGGCATATACAGTTACGTTACGCTGCCTCGTGAGGCGGCGCCGGACATCGCCACGCCCTGGGTTCTGATTACCACGACCTACGAGGGCGTCTCTCCGGAAGACATCGAATCCCAGGTAACGATTAAGATCGAAAACGAACTTACCGGTATCAAAGGCGTCAAGGAGATGACCTCCTCCAGCGCCGAGGGGTCCTCCGTCATAATGCTCGAGTTCCAGCCTGAAATCCGCATCGAGGACGCCCTCCAGTACGTTCGCGACAAGGTCGATCTGGCAAAGGCCGAACTACCCCCCGAGACCGACGAGCCGATCATCAAGGAAATCAATGTCGCCGAGTTTCCGATCCTGATTATCAGCCTGACCGGGGACATCTCGCCGGTCCGTCTCAAGGCCGTCGCCGATGAACTTGAAGACGCCATCGAGCAGATTCCCGGCGTTCTGGAGGCCGACATCATGGGCGCTCTGGAGCGGGAAATTCGCCTTGAGATCGACCCCGACCGCGTAGCCGCCTACGGTCTGACCATTCCGGAACTTCTGACGCGACTCAAAGCCGAAAATGTCAACATCTCCGCTGGCGGGCTTGAGACGCCGGGAACGAAATTCAACGTCCGCCTCCAGGCCGAATTCGACAAGGTCGATGACATCTGCCATCTTCCCCTGACCGAGCGGAACTCGAAGACAGTCTATCTGACCGACGTGGCGACGGTGCGGGACACCTTCAAGGACCGCGCGAGTCTCGCCCGTCTGGACGGGGCAGGCAGCATTACCATCAATGTCCGCAAGACCACCGGCGCCAACATTATCAAGGTTGCCGACAACGTCAAAACCATTCTGTCCGAAGCCCGCAAACAGGTTCCCGCCGGCGTCCGGCTGGAGATAATACTGGATCAGTCCAAGGACATCCGCCTGATGGTCGCCGACCTGGAAAACAACGTCATTACAGGCCTGATCCTCGTCGTGATTGTTCTGATGGCGTTCATGGGCTGGCGGTCCAGTAGTATCGTCGCCACAGCAATTCCGATGAGCATGCTGATTAGTTTCGCCGTTCTCCAATTGCTCGGATACACGCTGAACATGATAGTTCTCTTCAGTCTGATACTTGCGCTTGGGATGTTGGTCGATAACGCGATAGTCATCGTCGAGAACATTTTCCGCCACCGTCAGATGGGTTATGGTCGGATCGAGGCGTCGATGAAGGGCGCTGCCGAAGTCGCCTGGCCGGTGATAGCATCGACGGCCACCACAATCGCCGCCTTCTCGCCGATGCTCGCCTGGCCCGGGCTCATGGGCGAGTTCATGAAGTATCTGCCTGCTACACTGATTGTTACTCTATCGAGTTCGCTGTTCGTAGCACTGGTAATCAGCCCGACGCTCTGCGCGGTCATGTCCGGAAAGGTCCGAAAGGTCCACGATCGCCATCCGTTCATCCACGCATATCACCGGCTGCTGGGCAAAGCGGTGCATCACTGGGCACTTACGCTGGGGTTGGTGTTTCTGATGTTGGCAGGCGTGATGATTTTTTATTGGAAGCGGGGCCACGGCGTCGAGTTGTTCCCCAAATTCGACCCCCGGCGCGCGTTGATTAACATCCGTGCTCCACAGGGAACGAATATCAACGAGACTGACCGCCTTACCGGGATCGTCGAGCAGCGGCTGGAACCCTGGCGGAAACGAGGCGACCTGAAGCACGTCATCAGCAACGTCGGATCGGGCGGGGGCAGCAACCCTCACGAAGCCTATATCACGCTGATGTTCCACGATTTCGACGATCGCCCGCGAAAATCCGCCGACGCTGTCGATGAAATACGCAAAGCGCTGTCCGACATACCCGGGGCCGAGATAAAGGTAGAAAAAGAAAAGGAAGGTCCGCCCACCGGAGCGGCGGTTACCGTCCGCATCATCGGCGAGAAGTATGAGACGCTCGAAGAACTATCCGAGCGGGCCAAGGCGATGATCGAAGACGTTCCGGGCCTGGTGAACCTGCGGAGCGATCTGGAGGCGACGCGCCCGGAGTTGAGGTTCGACACCGATCGCCGGCGGACAATGCTTCTGGGCGTCAATGCCTCGACCATAGGCAACTTTATGAAGGCCTGCATTTTCGGATGGAAAGTCAGCACGTATCGCCGGTTCAACGACGAATACGACATCACCGTCCGCCTGCCGGAATCGCAGCGGCGGGACATCCGGAACATCTTCCGCCTGCATATTCCCAACGAGACCGGTCAGCCCGTACCAATCAGTTCGCTGGGCGAGTTCAAGTATCACGGCGGGTTCGGAACGATTAACCGCGTGGACCGTAAGCGCGTCGTTACTTTGACGGGCGACGCCGAAGGCCGGCTCGACACCAAGGTCCTCAAAGACGCTCAGGACCGGCTGAAAAAACTCGAAATGCCACAGGGCTACTATATCCGATATGCCGGACAGAAGGAAGAACAGGACAAGGCAATGACCTTCCTGATGAAGGCCTTCGGCTTTGCGCTGCTGCTGATCGTGCTGATTCTGGTGGGACAGTTCAACACGCTGTCTGCGCCGTTTATCATTATGACGACGGTTCTCCTTTCGATGATCGGTGTCTTGAGCGGGCTGTTAATCTGCCGGATGCCGTTCGGAATTATCATGACCGGCGTCGGCGTAATCAGTCTGGCCGGAGTCGTCGTCAACAACGCCATCGTCCTTCTGGACTACACCCGCCAGTTGCAGAAGCGTGGCATGGACGTCGTAGCGGCTGCTCTGGAGGCCGGCGCGACCCGTCTCAGGCCGGTGCTCCTGACGGCAGTTACTACTATCCTGGGGCTGCTGCCGATGGCGACGGGAGTAAGTTTCGACTTTCACAAGATGGCCCTGTCAACCAGCAGCGAGTCAAGCCAGTGGTGGGCCAGTATGGCGATTGCGGTGATTTTCGGGCTTGGCTTTGCAACGGTGCTGACGCTGATTGTCGTACCGACGCTGTACGTAACGCTTTACCGCGCAGCCTCTCATTTCGGTCTGGGCGGGCTTGAAAAACCCGAAGAAGGACACGCCGATCACGTCAAGCCGATATATTGATTTGTTTATAAACCTGTTCTGAAAAAGTCAGTGGAAATATCAGCGGCGGCAGGCGATAGAATATTCGGCGGATGGGCGGAGGGGAGATATTGTCACCTCGGAAGTATCAGGGAAACGTCATATGGCTGCAATGGATTCACCGATGAAAGTTCTGGATGACATCTGGCCCCTGGCGATACTTGCTTATGGTGTCAGCGTACTGCTTACGCCGGTGGTGCGTTGGATTGCCTATCGCGCCAAGTATGTTGCCGAAGACCTCTACCGGTAGAATAGCCTTTGTTTTCGGCGTAATGGCGGCTTCGAGGGCGACGCCGAACTTTCGCCCGGTCTGCTTTGTGCCACGGCCGCCTCGAACGCCCTGGTGTGCGGGCCTATGCTCAAACGGTCGGAGCCGAGAACCTGCATTACCGCCCGGCGCTCGGAATCGGTAATATCAGGGCTGGACAACGGGATAGGTTTTTCGCTCACGGATAATCCTGTGCGTGACGTACCCTATTTTCGCACAGCACCCGCAGATTGCAATGGGCGTGTCTGGTTCGCGGGCGGGTTATGGGGATCGTATTCCGGCACGAGTCGCTTCAAGGCGGCGATGATTTTACCTCGGTCGGGGCAGTTCACCAGCGCCTGGAGTTCTTCCAGGACATCCCGGATGAGTTCCCAATCGACGACGCGATGTTTCCAGATTTTGACCTTCGGGTGGACGGTGGGTGCGATGTCTTCACCGGCGGTGCTTAGTTCTTCGAAGAGTTTTTCGCCGGGTCGGATGCCGGAAAAGACGATGTCAATGTCCTCGCCGACTTTCATGCCGCTGAGCGTTATCATATCGCGGGCCAAATCGACGATCTTTACCGGTTCGCCCATATCCAGCAGGTAGATCTCCCCGCCTGCGCCCGTCGCGGCGGCCTGGAGGACCAATTGCGAGGCCTCCGGTATGGTCATGAAGTACCGCGTCATCTCCGGGTGGGTAACGGTAACGGGCCCGCCCCGTCGGATTTGTCGCTCGAAAGTCGGTACGACCGACCCGCTCGAACCCAGGACGTTCCCGAACCTGACCGACTTAAACTGCGTGGGGCATCTGTCCCGTCCGTTGAGCGACTGGGTATAAATCTCGGCTACTCGTTTCGATGCGCCCATTATTGAGGAGGGATTGACGGCCTTATCGGTCGATATCTCGACGAATTCCTTCACGTCGAATTCACAAGCGGCGTCGGCGACGTTTTTAGTCCCGAATACGTTGTTCTTTATGGCTTCGCACGGATTCATTTCCATCAGCGGAACGTGTTTGTGGGCTGCGGCGTGGACGACGACTTCGGGTTTTTCGGCTTCGAATACGCCCATCACCCTCCGGCGGTCGTAGATGTCGCAGATAATCGAGGAAATGTCGATATCGGGAAATTCGCGTCGGAGTTCGTTTCCGATGTCGAAGATGACGTTTTCGGTCTGTTCCAGGAGGACGAGTTTGGACGGAGCATACAGGCAGATTTGTCGGCACATTTCCGAACCGATGCTTCCACCGGCTCCGGTAACGAGTACCCTGCGACCGTTGATGAAGGCGGCTACCGCCTTGGTGTCCAGTTTGACGGCCTCTCGCCCGAGCAGGTCGTCGATTTCGACATTGCGGAACTGGCTGACGGTGAATCGCCCGTCGATAAGGGAGTCCATTGACGGAAGTGTCTGGAATTTCAGTTTCGTTCCCTGGCAGACCTTGATAATCCGTCGCAACTCTTTCTGTGAAGCCGAGGGAACGGCGATGAGAATCTCGTCTATATCTTCTTCTTCTTCGCAGATTTGTTTTATATCGGCGACGGTTCCGCGAACGGGCACCCCGTGGATGAAAATACCTTTTTTTGCGGGGTCGTCATCGACCAGTCCGACGACGCGGTAACGCTCTGACCTCATTCGATGAATTTCCCGAAGCAGCGCCTCGGCGGCATTTCCCGCCCCGATGATAAGGACCCGCCGGACGCCCTCGGCTGCAGCCGGTCGCAATTCCTCGCGATATAACCGCACTCCCAGCCTGGCGGTGCAGACAAGGAATACAGTGGCCATAAAATCCAACACCAGCACGCCCTTGCTGTAGTCCTTGATTATCGGTTCTCGTCCGATCCACGGTTGCTGCGGAAGGTACACAAAAATCAGTAGGACGGCATAGGCGACAAACAGGAATATCCACCCCGCCAGCAGGATGTTCACCACGTCGCGGATACCGGCGTACTGCCACCATCCCCTGAACAGTTTTAACCAGTGAAAGATAACCGACTTGACAATCAGAAAGAATGGAAGCGAAGGAAGAAAGTGTATGGTGAACCAATCTATTTTTTCGCCGCCGTCCGCCCATCCGGTGTCGTATCGGACCATGTACGCCAGCAGCAACGCCAACGTGAACAGGACGTTATGAACAACGAGGTTGAATACCATGCGATGGCGAACCGCCACACCGGCGCACCGGGCGACGAACCTGCTATGCAGTTCATCGTGTTCTGATTTTGAAGAATCGTTACTCATGCCCGGACACTGTAAACAGACTTACACCCTTGTCGCAATTAGGCTTATCGGGTCGCAGAAAGGCGGCCTTTAATAGTATAACGCAATGCCTTCCGGCATCTTTCAGGGATCTGCTTTCTTTTTTTTCGGCATCCGAACAACAATTCATGCCGGTGGGTTGGAATACCTGAAGCCGCATTTCTAACGGCAGATTATTTTCTGTCTCACTCTTTTTTCTGTGCGTTTTTCTTTTCCGCTGCCTGATTGCCGGTACCGCCGGCGGGGGTGCCGGTCGGCTGCCGGCTTACCGCCGGTAGCAGGGCCGGCTGAATGCCCGCAGGTTTGTCCTGACCGGTCGGGACCGGTTTTGTGGGTTTTGTGGTGGGGGCCAAAGCGCCCTTTGCCTTGCCGGTTGCGACCATTCCATCCCAGAAGGTTTCAGCGGCCTTTACCGTCGAGGGGTCGTTTTTACCGATTTTCCATGCCTGTCGGAGCATCTTTGCGGCATCGACCTGGTCGCCATCGAAGTACCTGAAGTAGGCAAGCAGCAAAGACAGGTCGGCATCGGCGTAAGACTTCCGGGTCTCCTGTTGCAATTTGTCCATCTGGCCGACGAACGTTTCGGTCCGGCCATAGAACAGGCGAACACGCAGAGATACCAGAGGCAGTTCCGGGAAATGCTTCAAGGCCTGACGCAGTTGATACGCAGCCGAGTTGTAACGCCCCAGGGCCGTATATGCGTGAACCAGACTGAGGTGGCTTTCCGGCAAATATCGCCCCATGGCGCTGGCGACGTCGAAGGCGTCAGCGGCTTCGATATATCGCTCCGCCCGGAAGGCCTGTTCGCCCTGCTTCATGAATTTTTGATACCGGCTCGGTTCAGTTAGCACAAATGAGGCAATCGGCTTGGGTTTTTCGGGTTTTGTCGTGCTCGTGGCGGTAGTGGTGTGTCCCGTTTTGGACGAAAGTTTGGACCGGATGTCGGGAGTGGTTGCGGCGCCTCCGGCGCCGGTGCCGACGTTTTTGGGCCGGCCCGACGGGCCCATCGTTACGGGCATTGTAATCTTTGTGCTGCCGTAGGTTCGCCCCTTCAGACCGGAGAGTTTGGGCAGGCTGGTCTTAAGTGTACCCGCCCCGCCCCCGGCAGCGCCGCGCCGGAGATTATAATTGCTTATAAGGGAACTTTTCAGGATGCCTCCCGGCGCGCCCGTGATTGGCCGCTTGAGACCGCCCAGACCGGAAGAATAGGTTGTAAAATCTCCACCGACAGTCTTGATGCCGCCGACGCTCGGCGATTTCCATTTGTACCGGCTTCGAGACTGGGCAAAGATTGCGACGGGAAAGAATGCAAGGGCAACGCCCGCTATCAGAGTCATCCTCTTCCATGAAGTTACCATTTTCATTCTCCTGCTCTATTATACGACCAAATCGGCTCTTGAGCCTCAATCTTTTTCATGGTATTTTAATGCTGCACCGCAGATTGCGACGTGTTTCGCTGTAATATGTGGCCGAAAAAGCGTTTGTGGATTTAACAGAACATTAAGTTGTGCTGCGGTGTTAAAGGATATTGAGGTGGTTTTGCAGTCCTGTGGCGCAGCCGGTCGGCATGCAACCGGTTGTTGCGGGGTGCGATATGGATATCGGAAAGAGATACTCTTCGAGCGCGTTGATTTTCCTTTTGGCTTTTTTCCTGGCGGTTCCTGCGGTTCTGCCGGTCTCGGCGGCCGAGGTGCTCATCGAAGGCTTCGAGAAAGCCAAAGGCCTGAAGACCTCCGGTAAAGTCGCCCTGGTAAAGGGCGCCGACGCCGTTACGCAGGGCGCCGGCGCTCTGGAATTGTCGGCCGGCGCGAAAGTTACGATCCCGATTCCCGCCGGCGCTATAAGCGAGGTCGGGTGGCTTAAGATCGACACATTCGAGGTCCAGCCTGTAATGGCCTCGCTTTGGGTGTCGGTCAGGGGCGTTTTTTCCCGTCGTGGATATGTCTCGCCGGGAAAGGACACGCTGGTAGTTCCTCTGGCCCTGGCGTGCCGGACGTACCGCGGCGCCTGGCCGAGGAAGCCCGTTATCCTTGAGTTACACAATCCAGGACGACATCCGGTTGTTATCGATAACGTTCGCCTGGTTACGCCGGCTTCGGCCCCAGAGGGAGCGATACTGCTTGATTTTGGTCCGCCTAACCAGGTGCTCTGGCCCGGGTTCGAGCCGGCCGGTGCTGAAGGCACAGTCGTCGCCTGGAGCGGAAACCACGAAATGAAATCCTATGCAAACCGCTACCCCGACCCGCTGCTGGGTGATTTTACCGGCCCCAGGATGGGTTACAAACAACTGGAGACCGTCACTTTGCGAAGCGAAGGACAGGGTACGGCGTGGGCGTGGTTGACCCACTACAGTCACTATTTTTCTGCCCCGGTTGAGTACGCCGCTAAGGTTAACCGCAAGAGCGTCCTTCGCCGCAGGTTCTCGCCTTCACAGATGCTCTCGACCGCAGGATTGCTGCGGGGAAAAAACGAGCCATGGACAGCGGAGTGGTTTGACAAATCCTTTACCCCGGCGGTCGTATCCGGGGTTACGTTCCCGCTGAAGGCCGGCAGGAACCGGCTCGAAATGGTCAATTGCCAGTTGACGGCGCTTATCATCGCGCCCCGCAAAGCGCAGAAAGCGACCCGCGCCTACGTCGAGCAACTGGAGCAGGACCTCCGGCGCTACCGCAGGCAATTCGTCCTGGCTACTCAACACCGTCTCCGCTGCGACGTAGCGCCGACGGAAGATGAGACAAAGGTCGGTTCCATCGTATTTGCCCCGCCCCGCGATGAGTGGTTCAACCGCACATATGTTCCCAAGGCTGAACATCGCGCCGGTGTTATCAAACTGACGGTTGCCGCCGGTTCCGCAACGACGGCGGCGCTGGCGGTAGTGCCTTGCAAGGACGGTAAAATGCTCCGCGCCGGTATCGACGCCCTGCGCGATCCCGGAAAGAGTCCCATCTCCAAGGCCGGTATGAGACTCTACGCCCTCGATACGATGCCGGTGGTCGCGGACGCCCGTGTGCAATACCAGCCGTTCCTTCCGGCGCGAAGTTTCCGTAACGTTCGCACCGGCGGCGTGCACTGGTTCGTTCTGCGGGCAAAGGTGTCCGAGCGGACACGCGCCGGCAACTATAAAGGGACCATCCGTGTTACTCTCGACCGGACGGAGGCGCTTATTCCCGTCGAACTTGAGGTCGTCAACATCGGCCAGGGCAGGCCCGACCGAAAGCGGACCTTTGCCGTTATGAGCACAGGGGACTGCTTCGGTGCGTATCGCTCGCTGAAAAACATCCTGCCCGCCCAGCACCGGAAAAGGGCGGCCAAAGACATACTCAATCGGTTGTATGAAGCCGGATTTAATTCCGCAATGATCAGCGGCCCGTCGATGTCGCATACACTGAAACTCCACCCGGCGGCGATGACGGATAATTTGCAGAACTATCCGCGTCCGGATCGGCCGGGCAAAATGCTGGTCAATCTCGGCACCGTTTTCTGGATGCTGAACATTCGCAAGGTTC
>DAOVLS010000047.1 GCA_030631125.1 Planctomycetales bacterium | reverse complement strand
AGCGCGCACACGTTTGCGCGCGCAAACGTGTGCGCAGCGGAAATCCTGTTGGACGTGATCGCGGGTTGGAACAGTTTTCGGGGGTGCCACTGGCTGCTGGCAGCCAGTGTTCTCCCACACAGGGATTATCTCAGCAACACGGGTTGCAAGCAACCCGTGCCACCCGATCATGTCAGGAAAACATTTCCAGTGGGTGCCACTGGTGGGTGCCACCGGCTGCTTGCAGCCAGTGTTCTCTCACACAGGGATTATCTCAGCAACCCGTGCCACCCGATCATGTCAGGAAAACATTTCCAGTGGGTGCCACCGGCTGCTTGCAGCCAGTGTTCTTCAAAAATACTCTTTGGGCGGCATAGACCCATCCATTGCCAAAGGAACGTCTGTCAGTCCAGCCCAGAAGCCGGCGCTACTGTAACGCCAATCTTCCGGTTTCTCACACAGGCCACGCCGAACTGGATTGTTGTGGAGATATTCGATTTCTTTGTGAATGGTTGCTGTTTTCCACAGGTTTCTGTCATAGCCTCCGCCCGGCTTCCAAAAATGCCCTGGCCTGGCAAGCCCCGCTTTGGTGGCCCGATATGAAAAGGGTCGCTTGATCGCTTTCAGAATGTTTGAAATCGAATATACCTCGTTCCGGGGCCAAATGAGCAGATGCACATGCTCGGGCATGATGACGTACGCCCAGATATCGAAGCAATGTCGCACTCTGGCTGCCTGTAGGGCCTCTACAAAGAGTTGCTTAGCCTGCTGGGATTGCAGCATTGGCATTTGCTTGTAACACGAAAACGTCAGGGCATGGGCGTGCCAAGGCACGTTATACCTGACGCAGGTTTTGGGCTTGAATCCCACACAGGGATTATCTCAGCAACACGGGCTGCAAGCAACCCGTGCCACCCGTCGCCTAATTCAAGTCGTTTTGTGGGAGCGCCGATGAGATTTGTAGTTCTACCTGGGTCGGGTCGGAGTTTGGGATTGTGCGCCTCTCTCACGAGGTGGGCGTAAATTCAGGAGGTGCTGTATATGTCCAGTCGCGCTCCGGTATATGCTGTCAAAACATCAATCGCTTCGGTCTTGTTATCAGCGGGGCGACACAGGAAGTTTGCAGGTCTGTTTTTGCTCCTTTTGATGTTGGTAGTGTCGGCGGTGGCCGGTCCTGCCTTCTGCGCCGATGGGGAGCAGACCATCCGTATAGGCGTTCTTGCAAAAAGAAGCCCCGAAAGGTGTATGGAAAAGTGGGGTCCGACGGCCAAGTATCTCTCGGAGAAGATTCCCGGACATTCATTCCAGATTGTCCCGCTCGATTATGAGGAGGTTCATCCGGCCGTCAAGACCGGCAAGGTGGACTTCATATTGGTCAATTCCTCCATATACGTGGAGTTAGAGGCCATTTACGGTACCGGCCGGGTAGCGACGCTGAAGAACCTTCGTCAGAGCGGTGTTCACACCGCCTTCGGCGGGGTGATCTTCTGCCGGTCTAATCGGGACGACATCAGAACTCTGGACGACCTGAATGGCAAAAGATTCATGGCGGTGAGCGAGAAGTCCTTCGGCGGATGGCGGATGGCGTGGCGCGAGATGAAAGAGCACAGCATTGACCCGCATCGTGATTTCAAGCAGTTGCTTTTCGGCGGGACGCACGACGCGGTGGTCTATGCCGTCAGGGACGGCAGGGTGGATGCCGGAACCGTCCGCACCGACACGTTGGAGAGAATGGAGGCCGAGGGAAAAATCCGTATCAGCGACTTCCACGTTATCCACGATCACGCCAAAGAGGGGCATTATGCGCCTTTTCTCCATTCCACTCGCTTGTATCCGGAGTGGTCGTTCGCCAGGGCCGAACACATCTCGGCAGAACTTGCCGAGGACGTGGCCATTGCTCTGATGAAGATGCCCGCCGATTGCCCCGCCGCCAAGGCCGCCAGGTGCGCCGGATGGACGATCCCTCCCAGTTACCACTCGGTGCGCGAATGCCTCAAAGAACTCCGAATCGGGCCTTACAAGGACTTTGGAAAGGTAACACTGGCCCAGACCGTCAGGAAGTACTGGTACTGGCTGGTCGTCATCGCCGCGATGATGACGGCGATGACAACGACGGCGGTATTTGCCATCAGGTTAAGCCGTAGGCTCAAGCAGGCGCAATGGGAACTGGTGAGCGAACTGGCCGAACGCAAGCGGGTGGACAAAGCAATACGCAAGTCCGAAACGCGTTTCCGCAGCCTCGCCGAGAGCATGTCCGACTGGATATGGGAAACCGATACCAACGGCGTATATACCTATTGTTCCAAGAGCGTTCGGGACATCCTCGGATATGACAGAAAGGTCGTCATCGGCAAAACGCCGCTTGACTTCATGGTTCCTGGAGACGCCGAGAGGTTCCGTTCCCGGTTGGGAGAGTTCTACCGTCAGAGGTGCTCCTTCCGCAACCTGGAAAACTGGAATGTCACCAATACGGGTCGGCGCGTATGCCTTTCGACCAACGGCGAGCCGGTCTTTGACGATGAGGGCAAGTTGGTCGGTTACAGAGGCATTGATACCGACATCACCGCGCGTAAAAAGGCTGAAGCGGAACTTCGCCAGGCAAAAGAGACTGCCGAGAAAGCCATGATTGAAACGGCCCAGACAAATCGACAACTGGAAGCGGCAATCGAGCGCGCCAACGAGATGGCAATAGCCGCCGAAATAGCCGACCAGACCAAGAGCGAATTCCTCGCCAATATGAGCCACGAGATACGAACTCCTCTGACGGCGATTCTGGGATACTCCGAGTTGATGATGGACCCGGAGCAGAAGTCCGCCGAGCGGATGAAGTGTCCGGCTATTGTCCGTCGCAACGGCGAGCACCTGCTGGTGCTGATTAACGACATACTCGATATTTCCAAGATCGAGGCGGGCAAGTTGACCATCGAACCCCGCCGGTTCAGTCTTCCGACCGTAGTGACCGAAGTTACCAGCCTGATGCGTGTCCGTGCCGATGATCGCGGCATCTCGCTAACGGCTGAATACACCGGCCAATTGCCCGAGCAGATTACCTCCGACGAGGCCCGCCTCCGCCAGTCGCTGATTAACCTCGTCGGAAACGCCGTCAAGTTCACCGACACCGGCGGGGTGCGCGTGGTCGTCTCGTTCCTGCCCCAGTGGCGGCCCGATATGCCGGGCGTTCAGATCAAAGTCATCGACACGGGCATCGGCATCGCGCCGGAAAACCTCCAGCGACTCTTCGAGTCGTTCACCCAGGCCGACGCATCAACCTCCCGTAAATACGGCGGCACCGGGCTGGGACTGGCTATCACCCGGCGAATTGCTGAACTTATGGACGGCGAACTGGCAGTAGAGAGCACACTCGGGGAAGGAAGCACATTCACTATAACGATCCCGACCGGCGACCTGGAGGGCGTTCAAATGCTCGATTGTCCCGCCGAGGCGGTCGTCGGACAAAATGTTGAAAAGCACCTGTCCTCTGACGTCCTGGCGGGCAAATACATCCTGCTGGCCGAAGACGGTGAAGATAACATGCGTCTGATTAAGATGATCCTGGAAAAGGCCGGCGCTGAGGTCGTCGGTGTCGAGAACGGGCGCCTCGCCGTCGAACAGGCACGGGTCCAAAAGTTCGACGTGATACTGACGGATATGCAGATGCCGGAGATGGACGGTTACGAGGCCGTTGCTCACCTTCGCAAGCAAGGCTACAAAGGTCCGATTATCGCGTTGACTGCCCGCGCAATGGCGTCCGATCGCGAGCGGTGCATCTCGGCAGGGTGCGACGATTATCTCACCAAGCCGATAGGCCGCTCGCATCTGATCGCCACTATCGCCGGGCATCTCAATATAAACGGCGCCGGTGAATCCGATCACCTGCCGGGCGACGCCCGGAACGAACCACCCGCGGACCAAAACGACCGGGAAGAGATTATCCGCTCACGCTACGACGATGACCCGGACCTGGGCGAGCTCATAGACAAGTTCGTCGCGGGTCTGCCCGACCGCATCGAGAAAATGCGACAGGCCGCCGCCAATGGGTGTTGCGAGCATCTTCAGCGGATGGCGCACCAGATGAAGGGCGCCGGGGGAGGTTACGGATACCGGATGCTGACCGATGCGGCAAAGGTGCTCGAAGACGCAGCGAAGGCCGAAGACATCGAGACCGCCAACCTGGCGCTGAATCGTCTGGCGGGACTCTGTCGAGCCGTTGTCCGCGGACGAGACGGCGTAAGTGTAACTTCGGAGGCCTGAATCGATGAAAGTGCTGCTCATTGACGACAGTTCGGACGCCCTGGATGTTGCAAAGGCCCGCCTCAGCAAGGACGACCTCGACATCGTTTGCGCCGACAACGGGCAGAGCGGTTTGGACGCCGCACGCCGGGAAAACCCGGACCTGATACTGCTCGATGTTGACATGCCGAATATGTCCGGTTTCGACGTCTGTCGGGAACTGAAGGCCGATGCTGAACTAAGCATAATCCCCGTCATCTTCCTGACAGGTTCGACCGAGACGTCCGACAAGGTCAAAGGTCTGGACCTCGGCGCGGTGGATTACGTAACCAAGCCGTTCGACGCCTTTGAACTCGGCGCGCGGGTGCGTGCGGCGCTGCGTACCAAGCGGCTCCAGGATATGCTTATCGAGTACGCGAGGATCGACCCGCTGACAGAGTTGTGGAACCGCCGGGCGCTGATGGACCGCCTGGGTCAGGAATGGGCGCAAATTCAACGCAACGGCGGGTCCATCGCGTGCATAATGGCCGACATCGACCACTTCAAACGTGTCAACGATACATACGGGCACCGTATCGGCGACGAGGTGCTCCGGCGCGTCGCGAAGGTTCTGGCCGGGCACTGCCGCCAGTCCGACCTGCCGGTGCGCTACGGCGGGGAGGAGTTCGCCGTGCTCCTGCCTGACGGAGATGCCGAGTCAGCCGCAGGCCTGGCCGAAAGATGCCGAAAGGAAATCGAGGACACGCACGTGAAGGTCGGCGAGGAAGACGTCTCCGTAACGGTGAGTTTCGGCGTCGCCGATAACGACGGCCTCCCATCTGCCGAGGCGCTGATCGAATCGGCCGACGTCGCCCTCTACCAGGCCAAGAACGCCGGACGAAACCGCGTCGCCGTCGCCCGCGCCGGGCAAACCGTGGGTTAATCGCTTTTGACTCGGTCGGCCTCTGCGCCTTACACTCCGACGCGATGGAAGTAAAACTCGCAAAGAAACTGGGCTTCTGCTTCGGCGTCGAACACGCCATCCAGACCGCCGAGCAAACCCTCGCCGATCGCGGCGGGCCGATTATGAGCCTCGGCGAGATTATCCACAATCGCCAGGTCGTCGAGGCCCTTGCCCGCAAAGGTTTGGAAGTGGCCGATGACCCTTCCGATGTCAACGGTACCGTCCTTATCCGCTCACACGGCGAAGGTCCGGAGGTCCTGGCGGAACTACGGGGGCGGGGCGCCGAGATCGTCGATGCCACCTGCGTACTGGTAAAACGCGCCCAGAAGATCGTCGCCGAACTCGCCGCCGACGGCTATCGCGTGGTCGTCATAGGCCAAGCCTCTCATCCGGAGGTCCGCGGTGTCTGCGGGTACGCGCCGGACGTCATCTGCGTAGATACGCCCGACGAACTCGACCGCCTGCCCGCCGGCGGGAAGATAGGAATCATCTGCCAGACGACGCACTCGCTGGAGCATTTCGGGCGGATGGTCGGGTTTATCGTCGCCCGCGGCTACAGCGAGGTCAAGGTCGTCAACACGCTGTGCAACGAGGTCGGCCGGCGCCAGGCCGCCGCGGTGGAACTGGCCTGCCAGGTGGACGTGATGTTCGTCCTCGGCGGGAAGCAGTCGGCCAACACACGCGAACTGGCGAACCTCTGCGCCGAGCAGGGCGTACCCACGCACCATCTGGAAAACTGGGGCGATTTCCGTCCGGAGATGGCCGCCGGTAAAAAGGCCGCCGGCGTAACGGCGGGGGCATCCACGCCGAAATGGGTCGTCGAGGAATTCGCCGAAAATCTGCGAGCGTTCCAACCATGAATCATCGGCCGGAAAAAGAATCTCATTCCCGCATCGCGCCGGTCGAAACCGAAGACCTGCCCGCCGACGCGGTCTCGACCAGCCTGGCGATACTATCGACGCTCTATCATTACAACCTGTGGATTTTTGACATGGTGCGCGACCACCTCGGCCCGACGGTCGTCGAGGTCGGCGCGGGCGTCGGCAACATCACGCAGTTCCTCCTGAATACCGAGCGGGTCGTCTGCCTCGAACCGTTCGAGCCGTACCGGGATTACCTCGCCCGTCGCTTCGCCAAACACCTGAACGTCCAGGTCGTTCCACACCCGATTGGGCAGTGCCCAAACGCGGATGTGCCCGCGGGCGAATTCCACTCCGTGCTCTGCCTGAACGTCCTGGAGCACATCGCCGACGACGTTGAAGCCCTTCGGCGGATGAAGCAACTGCTTCGTCCCGACGGGCGGGTGATTGTGCTTGTCCCGGCCCTACCGGTCCTGTTCGGGCGGATGGACCGGGCGATGGGACACCACAGGCGCTACACGCTGGGATCATTGAGGCGGGCGTTTCACACCGCAGGACTGAAGCCGACATGGGGCAGATATATGAACCTTGCCGGGGCCTTGGGCTGGTGGTGGCAGGGGCGGGTCTTGAAGAAGTCGCAAATCAGCGCATCGAAGGCCGAGATGTTCAATCGCATCGTGCCGATACTTTCGGCCTTCGAGAGACTGATCCCCATACTGATCGGTCAGTCGGTTGTTGTAGTTGGCCGACCCTGACGACGACGGCGAATGCGGTCGATAAACCAGACCAGTCCTGCGGCGGCGGCGATGTTCAGCATCGGCGTTACGGGTATGCGGAACCTGGGCCGGCCGAAAACCCCCGGCAACAACGTGAACAGAAGGACCGCCAGGATCATAAGCCACGCCGAAGGCCCCATTCGCCATCGCACGTGGCCTAAGGCTCCGATTCCCGCAAGGACGTACCGCCCCAGCAGGATCACTCCAAACGGCACGAATACCCACAGGACCCACATCTGCCCTCGCACGTAGTGTCGTATCGCCGCCGGCATGCCGTTTTGTATAAGGACATCACCGGTTTTGCGGTTGCCGGTCTCGATGCCCGGTAGTTCAAGCAGCACCGTCTCGCCGGGCGCCCAGACTATCAAACTGCCTTGAGCGTGCATCGACAGAAACACCCCCGGATGCCGACGAAGGACGCCAAGACCTATCGAGGTCCGCTTTGACTCTATCTGGCCCGGGGTGGGATTCTCGGCGGCTTTGTATTTCGCCAGTTCCGCCTCAAGCCGGCTTCGGGCCGAGTCGATGGAAATCCCCTCAACCTTCGCCAGCACATATGGCCCCTGGAACTTGAAAGCAGCCTCGGCCGAGAGGGAGGAGAAGCCCCAATAATCGGCCTTATATAGATTGCGAAGCGTCCACGGAAGCACGCATGCCGCGAACACCGCCGCGAACACCGCCGCCTGCCTGACGGACCTGCGTCGCAACAGCAATACCACCAGCACCACCGCTCCGAAATACAGTCCTATGGGACGGACGTAACAGGCCGCCCCGGCGGCGAAACCGCCGGCTATCAGGGACCGCCAGCGCGACGTCTGGAAGTAATGCACCAGCAGCAGTATGGTTCCCGTGAGCATAAAGGCGAACAGACCGTCGGAGAGTATCCGCAAACCGGAGATGATCGCCACGGTGCTGACGGCTTGCAGACCGGCCGCCCACAATCCGACTCGCCGCGAGCAAAGCCGCACTCCCAACAGATACACCAGATAGCACAGCCCCGTGTCCAGGAGTATCTGAACCGCCACTACCGCGTGGAAGTTCCTGCCGACGACGGCATAGATACCGGCGAGAAAGAGCGGATAACCCGGTGTGCGGAACAGTTCAGTCGGTCCGCCCGGCAACTGCGAGAACTCGCCGCGCTCGACCATCGTCGCAGCCAGGGCGTCATAACTGTATGAATCTGACGTGAAGTACCGTTGCGGTTCGGACCAACTGGCCACCAGCAGGCTCACCCGCAACACAAGTGCAACGCAAAGGATAATCCACAAAGGTCTTTTTGACATCTCGTATTTCATAATACAAATGCGACGCAGGTGACACAAGATGGTTGTGGCGGTTGAGCAATAGGCCGATAATATAAGCGGGTGTTCAATCGCATCCAGTCTTGCGAACCGGTCGCCCGGATAGCCGGCATGGTCCGGGCAGGGGGGGTGGTGAAACTGACCGGCGTGTGGGGGTCTTCTGCGCCCATATTGGCGGCGGCAGTGGGGAAACTGAAACAAACCCCCGTCCTGCTTGTTGTTTCCGGGTCTGACGAAACCGACGCTGCCGCCGACGACATTGAAGTTCTCACCGGCCAGACTACCGAAATCTTTCCCGCCTGGGAGATGGGTATCCCCGACCCTTCCGGAGGGGCAGCCGTCGCTCCCGACCACATCAACGACGAGATTGCAGGTCAGCGTCTGCGTCTGTGTACGCTGCTTTCCGGCGGTGGCGGGCGTCCAGATTTCATCGTCGCCTCCGTCATGGCGTTGCTACAGCCGGTGCCCAAACCGGAGGTGCTCGCTGCGGCGAAGATGTCATTGCGGACCGGCGGCGAGATAGACCCGCGGGTGCTGATTGAATGGCTGGTCGATGCCGGTTTCGAGAGCGTCGATGCGGTGGACCAGGCCGGTGAATTCGCCCGCCGAGGCGGGATAATTGACATCTTCCCACCGGCCGGCGACCTGCCCGTGCGGGTGGAGTTCTTCGGCGAGAAAATCGAATCGGTCCGCCGGTTCAACCCGGACACGCAGCGGTCCACCGCGCAGATTACAGGATGCGACCTGGTGGCAATTTCGGCAGGAAGTGAAACCGGCGACGGCAGGACGACGCACCTGATGGATTACCTGCCGGACGGCGCAATCATCTGCCTGCTCGAACCGGCGGAATTGCGTTCAACGGCCGAGACGCTCTATCGTCGTCTGACCGATGCCGTCGGCGTGCACGCCCCGGAGGTGCTGTTCAGTGCGTATGACCGTCTGGCGGTAATGGAGATGTCCGCTTTTACCCCGGCGGGGCGTGATGATGAAATTGTCCCGATGGGCATCGGTTCGCTCCAGCGGCTCCGGACGCCGGACGAGGCGCTGGGTGAACTGGAGTCGCTTTCCGGCGATAACGAGGTCTGGGTGTACTGCGAGAACGCAGCAGAGGCTGACCGCTTCGGCGAACTGCTGGCGTCGAGCCATACCGAACTGGCGGCGAAGGTGCGGACTGGGATCGGGCACGTGGAATGCGGGTTTCACTGGCCTGGCGAACGTCTGGTGGTCGTCGGGCATCACGAGATATTCCATCGTTACGCTCGCCGTCGCCGGCTTCGGCATCTCCGCGCGGGCAGGCCTATCGAGTCTTTTATGGACCTTGCCGATGGCGATTACGTCGTCCACCTTACACACGGGATCGCCCGGTTCGTGGGTTTCAGGACGCTGGCAACCGACGGCAGGGACGAGGAGTTCCTGACGCTCCGCTTCGCCGGCGGGTCGCTGCTGCACGTTCCCGCCACCGAGATTCAACTGGTGCAGAAGTACATCGGTGCAGGGCGGGCGCGCCCGTCGCTGTCGAGGCTTGGCTCGTCGGCATGGTCGCTGCGGAAGGACCGCGTCGCCGGCGCTACGCGCGACATGGCAGCCGAACTTCTGCGGCTTCAGGCGGTCCGCAATTCCGCGCCGGGGACAAGTTACTCCGGCCGAAGCGAATGGATGGGGCGGTTCGAGCAGGAGTTCATATATACCGAGACGCCCGACCAGATAACGGCGATGCGTGAGATTTTCGCCGACATGGCCGAGGCCCGTCCGATGGACCGCCTGCTGTGCGGCGACGTGGGGTACGGTAAGACCGAACTTGCCATGCGGGCGGCGTTTCGCGTAATCGAAGCCGGTCGGCAGGCGGCGGTGCTTGTTCCGACGACGGTCCTCGCCGCCCAGCATTATCGCACCTTTTCCGAGCGGTTCGCCGATTATCCCGTCGAGGTCGAGGTCCTCTCGCGTTTTCGCAGTCGCCGCGAGGCTTCGAAGATCGCCGAAGCCGCCGCAGCCGGTAAGATCGACATCCTCATCGGTACGCATCGAATGCTTTCGGGCGACGTGCGATTCGCCAAACTTGGCCTGGCGATTATCGACGAGGAGCAGCGGTTCGGCGTCGAGCACAAGGAACACCTCAAGCGGATGCGAGCCGACGTGGACGTTCTGACCATGACGGCTACACCGATCCCGCGGACGCTGCACATGGCGCTAATGGGACTGCGGGACATATCTTCGCTGGCGACGCCGCCGCTGGACCGCAGGGCGATTTTCACCGAGGTCTGCCGGAGCGACGAGAAGCGAATCCGCGCCGCCGTCGTCCGCGAACTCGCCCGCAAGGGGCAGGTGTTCTTCGTCCACAATCGCGTCTTCGATATCGAATCGGTCGCCGAGCGTATCCGGTCGCTCGTTCCGGAAGCCCGCGTTGAAATCGGTCACGGACAGATGCCCGAACGCGTGCTAGAAAAGACGATGCTCCGCTTTGTCGCCGGCGATATTGACGTGCTGGTATGCACGACGATTATCGAGTCGGGTCTGGACATCCCGTCAGCCAATACGATGTTCATCCACGACGCCGACCGCTTCGGCCTGGCACAGTTGCACCAGTTGCGCGGGCGGATAGGACGCTACAAAAATCGGGCGTACTGCTGTCTGATGCTTCCGACAAGCCGGTCCGTCAGTCGGCTCGCCGCCAGGCGCCTCAAGGCCGTCGAGGAATTCTCCGATTTGGGCGCGGGGTTCCAGATAGCGATGCGCGACCTGGAGATACGCGGCGCGGGCAACATCCTCGGTCCCGAACAGAGCGGCTACATCGCCGCGGTGGGTTACGAATTGTACTGCCGGCTGCTGGAACAGGCGGTGGCTCGGTTACGCGGCGAGAAGGTCGCCGAGCCGCCCGCCAAGGCGCACGTTGAGCTGGCGGCAGAGACTTATATCCCACGGTCGTACATCTCGTCGGCCCGTCAGCGGATGGAGGTCTATCGCCGGTTGGCGCTGTGCCGGACGGGCCAGGAGTTGTCGCAATTATCGGCGGACCTTGCCGACGTCTTCGGGCCGGTCCCACCGGTCGTGGGCGACCTGCTGACCGTTGCGGAGATACGCCTGCTGGCCAGTCAACTGGGAATCGACCGGATCGTCCTGATGCCGCCGGACGTGATCTTTTCGGTCAACGCCCCGACCCTGGCCGATTCCGCCCTTGCGGGCCTGTCCGGCACCGTCCGCCTGGCCGACGAGCGGACAGCGCATTGGCGACCCCCGCCGGCGTACCTCGAAGGCCCGACGCTGTTGACGGTACTTCTCAGAAGATTGCAGGAAGCGTAGGCTGGGCCGAGCGGAGCGAGTCCCACCTTTATTCTTCTCAGAAGATTGCAGGAAGCGTAGGCTGGGCCGAGCGGAGCGAGTCCCACCTTTATTCCGATAAAGAGAATATTGAATATTGAACGGAGAATTTTGAATTTCGAAGTAAAAAAAACATTCCTCATAGACGT
>DAOVLS010000012.1 GCA_030631125.1 Planctomycetales bacterium | reverse complement strand
TTGATTGTGGACCAGACCAGAGAAGCCATCACGGACGGATCGAAACGACGGGCAAACTCGCCACCAGCGATACCTTCTACAAGGATGGCCTCGATCCGCTTTCGCCATCGGGTGTTGGTCTGTGCGACGCTTGTAGCTAATTCCTCCTCCTTCTGTTGCCGAGCAGCGTGAGCCCAAAGTTCCATTACCAGTCTGCCAGAATTAGTGTAGAACTCCAGCTGGTCGAAAACATGGTCCATTAGATGACAGAGTTTCTCCATGGCGGGTAAAGGCTCTTCTGCCAGATGGTCCAGTTCCGTCTGATCGCCGGACAGCCTCTCCGAAAACACCTTTGCAAAAAGGTCCTCTTTGTTCTGGAAGTAATTGTACAAAGTCCCCTTGGAGACCCCAGCCTTCTCTGCGACGTCTTCCATCGTTGCCGCTTCATAACCCCGAACGTCAAAGGCCCCCTGCGCGGCGTCAAGAATCGCTCGCCGTTTCGCCCCCAACTGTGCATCATCTTCTGCCATGTCTCCACATCCTCTAAAAGCCCTTGGTCCTGAACTAGGTCACGACACCCAGCGACCGGCTCTATTATTGGCGGGGCATCGCTTTCAGGCAAGGCAGAAACCGGGGCGAGCGCTTACGCTGCTCATTGTGGTAACTGAAGTGATCGAAGGCGATGACTCTATATCTGGTGTATGCCCCATGGGGGGAGTCCGGTTTTTGGTACAGTTTTGGTACAGAACGTGTTCCAAAACAGTGCCAATTCAGTTCCAGACCAGTCCGAGTCCAGTTGGCTAACCTCTTTCAAGGCAAAGATTAATGCTTGCAAACAAAGGAGTTATGGAACGCACATATCGGTCTTCGGAACCGAGGGTTACAGGTTCGAGTCCTGTCGGGCGTGGTTTTAGTGTGAATTACCGCTTGCCGGCGAGCGGGCCGCCTATCCATCAATTGATTGATAAGCACTCGACTACTGCCTCGAAAATACACCAATTTTCATCGTATCAGGGCGCCGCTAATGCGGCATGATTTACTTGTCGAATATCCTGCTGTTTCCCGACCATGAATTCAAACAGTTTGCAATTACTTGTACGGGTTTGGGCGGTGTGATAATCTTTTAGATTGAACGTTGCGCCCGATACCGCGTCGTGTTTAATGTAAGGGGCGGCGAAATTAGGATGGTTTGTTATGAAAAAGCAGCAAATCGTAATTATTGCGCTATTGGTCGGGTGTCTCTTCCATGAGGTTTGCGGGCAGGACAAACCCGTGCGAAAGAAGGCTTCGCCTGCTGAAAAGGCCGGAAGGCTTCACACCTCGGCCATGAGCCAGTATCGCGCCAAGGAATGGAAACAGGCGGAAGGACTGCTGGAAAGATTCGTCAAAGACTACCCCTCACATGAATACGCAATCACGGCGCGGATGCAACTGGCGTACTGCCGGAGTGAACTGAAGGACTTCGACGGGTACGAGAAGGCGCTGGATGAGGTGATAAGGCGATTTGTCGGTTCGCCGGCGTGGTATATGGCCCACGGCTCGAAACTGGCGCGCCGCAAGGAACTCAAGGACAACGACGGATACCTGACGCTTCTGGAGTCGATGCTGCGCCGAGCGCCCGAAGCGCCGTTATTTTTGCACGGCGGCATCGGCCGACACTACAGCACCTACAATCGATACGAATACTACTCCCATTTTTTCGAGCCTGTTGCCGCTAGGATGGGGCGGCTTGACCGCGGGAGCGGTTGGGCGATGGACATCGCCGAAATGGCCGATACGCCCGAAAGGGCCGAAAGGGCGCTCAAGGCCCTGGCGAAGACCCTCAGGCTGCGAGGGAAGGAACTACCTCCGCACTGGCAGTTCGCCCATGTATTGCTCCTGAAAAAGAGCGGAAAGCCCGAACTGGCCGAAACGACCTTCCAGAACTACCTCAAGGCCTGGGGCGACGACCCCCACGCCGTCAGGCTGTGGCTGCTGAAGATCGCCGACGCCGAGGCACGCGAGGACGAAAAGACCGTCAAGACCGGTTTTGAATATCTCATCAAGACCTGGAGCGGCGCGGGGAGCAAAAATTGCTACAGTTACGTCGGGCCAAGTCATCACCTGGTGATATCGCAGACGTCTCTGGCGGCGGCCATCTATCGGCGGCTGGAGAAACTTTACAAACAGGACAGGTTCGAGGATTACACCGAACTGGCCCGCCACTATCTCAAGAGTTTTTCGACTGCGGGCGGGCAGCGTGACCGGGTGCTCGGTCACTGCGTGTACATGGCCAGGCGCAAGAGCGGGACGGGAGCCGATTCCAGAGTCGCCTCAGCGCTGAAGATACTGGATGAGTTTTGCAAGAATGAATGTCCCGTCTGGGAGCGGTCGGGCATTGTCTGGAGGATCGACCTGTACGTTCTTGCCAAGGATTACGACAAGGCCGCCAAACTCGCCGCCGAACTGGTCGGCAGGAAGCACTGGTCCGCCGGGTCGTTTTCAAAGGTCAAGGGGTACGCACAGAGAGACCAGGCCTTTGAGAAGGTTCTCGCCTCGGCGCGGACAGAGTGGAAGATTCCCACGCCCAATCCTACCGGCGCCTCGGCGGTGCTGCTCGGTCGGCTCAAGGGGCGGCTTAAGGACGACCAGACGCGCCACGCCGAGGAAATCGCAGAGGAAATGTTCGCAAAGCACCGCGCCGAGGCCGAGACCATCGAGGCGGTCAAGGCAATGGCCGATTATTATTTCAAGCATGTTACCCCCGAACCTCGCGATAAATGGATGGCCAGGATGGTGAAGACTTATCCGCGCCACCCGCTTACCGAGGCGGTTCTTCGCAACCAGATCACCGCCGAGCGAGCGGCCAGGAAGTACGACAGGCTGGCGGCGGCGTTCGACACGCTCTGGAGAAACTTCCCCGGAATCGGCATAGGCCACACCCTGTACCACACACGCCTGTCCTGCTACAACGCGACCAAGGATTATGCGGGCAAAGTAGTGTACGCCAGGCGCGTGTACGGATGCCGGGCCGACGCCGGCGACCTCCGCGCCGCTTACGACCTCGCAAGAGAGGAACTTTCAAGGTACAGCCGGGACAAGGACAATCGCGCCATCGGTAATTACTGGTTGGCCAAGGCCAGGAAACTATCAGGCAACCCAGGGCAACTTTATTGTTTGGTCAGGGCGTGGGAGATGTACTTCGGGCTGTACAGTTACTACTACCACAACCTGGAAAATATTCGCCAAGACAGCGCAAAGACCGTCATCGAGATGATGCAGAGCCAGAAAATGGACCCGGAACTGCGGTGGGCGATGGCGTTTTCGGACGTCAATCTGCTGGCCTATTGCGACGATGCCGAAGGGGCGGTCAAGGCGCTCAACGTGCATCTTGCAAAAAAGCAGACCTGGCGGGACCTGAGCCTCAGGCTGGACTTCGCGGAACTTGGTAAGGCTCTTGGCAAAAGAAAGATGAAGAAAGCGGGGCTGGCCCTTGCGGCGAAACTGAAAAAGGTCTGCTACACCCGCAGAGACAAACTGGCGATCGAACTGATGCTGGCGTCGATGTACAATGCCGGTGAGGATTACATCAAAGCGTCGAAGCATTACCTGAAGATCGTCGATGGCTATCCGGTCCCCGCCCGGATGTACCCTTTCTTTGAGCGGGCCATGCGGGCGCTTCGCGAAGCCGAATCGCCGAGATACCCGTCCGAGATGGAGCGGTACATGAAGAAAGTCGGCGGTTCGCATGACCTGGTTCCGGGGCTGATGAGCGAACTCGGCGGGTTCTACCTCGCTAAAAACAGATCCGGCGCGACACGCATCTATAAAAAACTGGTCAAGCGGTATCCTGCAAGCAAAGGGCGTGAAAGTCTGGGCTTGGCGATCGAAAGGCGACGTAAATAAATTCAGGGAGGCAGGCTTGTGGTCAGGAATGTTTTCGTCATTTTTCTGGTGTGCATTATGGTTTCGGCTGCCGGAGCGGAGACTTTTCGCGAGGTAACCGATGAAGACGTGGACCGCGCAATATCAAGAGTCAGGCGATACCTCCTTGGTAACCAGAAGGCGGACGGGCACTGGTATAGCAACGGCCGCCTGTCTCGCGGTTCGGAGACCGCTATTGTCCTGTTTGCGCTGCTGGAATCCGGCGAGAGCCAAAAGAAAACCGGTACGAAAAAAGATTTGGATTACCTGGATAAAGCCGAGTTGAAAAAGGGTTTGGATTACCTCGCCGATCTTAAGACTAAAAATTTGTACGTCATAGCGGTCCGCACGATGGTCTTTGCCCGGGTCGTGGCGAAGGCGAAGAAGTCTCCTTACCGCGCCTGTCTGGAACAGGACGTCGAGTGGTTGACGCGCGGCGCTCGGCGCGCCGATGGGGCATGGGGGTATTCAGGCCCGGAACGCAAAGGCGACAACTCTTGCAGCCAGTTCGCTCTGTTGGCGCTTTGGGAGGCCGACCGCGCAGGAGTGAAAATAAAGCCGAACCTCATCCGGCTGGTCGAAAGGGCCTGGCTGAATCGCCAGCGAGCCGATGGGGGCTGGACATACAGCGGACAGAAGAGCGTCGATACGCCCTCAACCGTGAGTATGACCACCGCCGGGATCGCCAGCCTGTACATCTGCCAGGATGTCCTGACGAACACCTGCCGACCTTATTCACACAGCAAGTCCGCTAATAAAGCATGGGCGTTCCTTGGCAAGAACCTCAAGGACGATTACATCAGGAACGGCTACCTGGCCTTCTGCGTCCAGCGTGTCGGGATGGCCAGCGGCGCAAAATTCATCGGTGATATGGACTGGTTCGCCGTCGGTGCAGCCAAAATGGCCGAACCCAATCCGCACGGGCGCCGTTACCGAGGAGAATGGGGCTCGCTCGTCCGCGCGTCGTTTGAATTGCTGTTCCTCTCAAGAGGGCGGATACCGCTGACGTTTAACAAACTCGCCCACGGCAAGGAGAACAGTTGGAATTTTCACACCCGCGACGTGCCTCACTTTGCAGAGTACATGCGACGAAACTACGAAAGACCCATGCGCTGGCAGGTCGTCAGGATAGCCGACGACGTCCGCCTGCTGCTGGATGGGCCTTTGCTGCTGATAACCGGTACGGACGCGCTTGAGTTCACGCCCGCCCAGTGGGTCAAACTTCGCGAATACAGCCTCCGCGGCGGGACACTGCTGTTCGTTCCATGCCACAACAGCGCAACCTTTCTGAAGTCCGCGCGCCAAGGTCTGGAAAACCTTTACGCCGAGCAGCGTAAAGTCGCCGGCGGGAATTACAGGCTCGAGACTCTACCGGCGGATCATCCGATATATTCGGCGAAATTCAAGATTTCCAACGGCCCAAGGGTGGCGCAGATGTGGGGCGTCTCCGACGGCACGCGTCTGCTGGCGGCGATCTCCAAGCGCGATTTCCCCTGCGCCTGGCATCGGCGGGCGGAACAATCAGGCAGACTCGATCACATGCTGGGCGTGAACTTCTTCATATACGCAACAGGCGCCAATTCGCTGCGGATGCGCATGAGGCCGGTATTCGTCGCGAAAGGCGGCGAGGTCCGGCATCGCGCCAAAATCGCCTGGCTTAAGCACGACGGAAACTTCCGGACCCAGCCTTACGCGCTGAAATATCTCTCGGAAAAACTCACCGCCGAAAACCGCGTCGCCGTTGACGTCAGCGACGGCGTGGGCATCTGTGCCGATAAACTACGCGGGCATCACCTGGCCTGGATGACCGGCTCGGGGGAGTTTTCTCTCACTACCGCCGAACTGTCGACGCTGCGGGATTATCTCGACGCCGGCGGGACGTTGTTTGTCAACGCCGTCGGCGGGTCCAGACCGTTCAATCGCTCGGCGGCGGTTATGCTTGAAAAACTCTTCGCCGGTCTGGACGTGGCGTCCGGGGCCGTTACCCCGGACTCGCCGCTGGTAACGGGAAAGTGCGACGATTTCAGAGGCCCGCCGCTGAAATCCCTGCCGAGAACGAAGGTCTGGAGGCAGACCAACAGGCGAGCGCCCTCGCCGCTTCGGGTGTTCATCCGGAACAAGCGGGCCGTTGTTATCTACGCCCCCTACGGCGTCCACGACACGCTCGACGGGCACACCGCATACGGAGCCTTCAGTTACATGCCCCAATCTGCCAGGGACATCGCCGCCAACGTCGTCCTGTACTCGCTGATCAAAAAACCCGCACCGCCGCCGCCAAAGGTCAAGGAACCGACATCTACTACCGCGCCGGCGGAAAAGCAAAAGGGTATGTTCGATTAAATATCTATTTTTTGTCGCCGGACGCAAAGTAAGTGGTAAAATAAGTTTATATCTTTATCAGGCTTGACAGGTGAAAGTATCGATATATAATAGTAGTGGTATCAGTGGTACCAAAGACGACTCCCCGGTTTTTTCGTACCGGTTGGGGCAGCCTATATGGCTGTCCTTTTTTTAAGGGCTGAATACCATGCACACTAAAACCATTGAAATCCACAGCGACAGCCGCGACGAGATGATCGACATTACCGGCCGCGTCGCCGATGCCGTCGGCGAGATCGGCGTCGCCGACGGGGTGGTAACGGTCTATGTCTCACACACCACCGCCGGCGTTACCATTAACGAGAACGCCGACCCGTCGGTCGTCCACGACATACTTGCGGCACTGGATGCGGCTGTGCCCTGGCATCAGTCATTTTACCGACACGGCGAGGGTAACAGCGCCGCTCACGTCAAAAGTTCAATGATAGGCTGCTCGGAGCAGGTGCTCGTCAGCGAAGGCAAACTGGTGTTGGGGACCTGGCAAGGAATATACTTCTGCGAGTTCGACGGCCCGCGCCGGCGAAAAGTCATCATTGCCATACATTAACGCCGGAAAGTGGGTCGCAACTTTCAGGACAAGTCGTTATCAGCATCATGCTTCAGTGGACGGTAACGAAACGGGTATTTGTCATTCTTTGGGTATTGTCGGGCATTGGAGGCTTTACCTTGGCCGCATCAGAAAATGATACGAGTGCCGAGTGGGTTTACCGGAAGCATCCAAAGCGTGTGGCCGGGTTGTTTGCCGGCCTGGACCTGGACCGCAAGGGAATGGAGCGCGTCAAGTCGGCTGTGGAGAAGAAGGATTTCCCCGCCGCCTGCCGGGAACTGCTGAAATACTATCGGCAGGGCAACTCCGGAAAGTGGCTTCGCAAAAACCTGCCCAAGCCGGCAAAGAAAACCGACCCGTCAGCCGAGAAGATGCTCAACGATACGTTCACGTTTCAGTCTGTCGAGGGGCGTGTTCCGAGGCTGAAGACCGGAAGACTCAAATGGACCCATAACGGCCCGGAGAAAGACTACCAGTGGGGCCTGTTTCTCAATCGCCACTACCACCTGGAAAGTTTGCTGAAAGCCTACTTCAGGACGGGAAACACTGCCTATGCTCACTGTATAGACAAGCACATCCGAGACTGGATCGTGTCGAATCCCTGTCCCGATAAGCCGACGCCCTATATTTCCGAGAGTTTCTCAATCCCGCAATGGGGACTGCTGGAAGTATGCTTTCGCGTGAGGAATTGGGCGGAGGTCTTCTACGCCCTTCAGAAGGCAAGGTCCCTCACGCCGGCTGCCCGCATCCTGATGCTCTCCAGCATCCCGGAACACGCCGAACTGCTCCGCCGCTACCACTGGAACAATCATAATCATGCTGTGATGGAGTTGAACGGCCTGGCGGCTGCTGCAACGTGCTTCCCCGAGTTCAGGGACGCAACGGGCTGGCTGAAACACGCACAGAAACGAATGCTCGCGGAGATAGATTCCCAGGTCTATCCCGACGGCGTCCAGAAGGAATTGACGTCGCATTATCACTACTGCGCGCTGCTTTACTTTGAAGGCTTCGCCCAGACGCTCGCCTGCGCCGGCCATCAGACGCCGACGCCGTTCTCCGCCCAACTGGAAAAGATGTGGAACTACCTCGCCTATGCCATCCGCCCCGACGGGCACGGGCCGATGAACAACGATTCCGACCGCGACTTCAACCGCCAAAGAGTCCTTGACGCCGCCGGAAGATTCAAACGCCCCGATTGGACCTACGTTGCCGCCAACGGCCGGAAAGGTAAAAAGCCCAGGGGCCTACCTTCGATAGCCTTTCCCTGGGCGGGGCAACTGATTATGCGCAGCGGCTGGGACGCCGATGCGCACTGGGCGTTCTTCGACGTCGGGTCTTGGGGAATGTCGCATCAACACTACGACAAACTCCACCTGTCGGTGTCGGCCTACGGTCGGGACCTGCTCGTCGATGGCGGACGCTACACCTACAATGACTATGACGGGCCAAGTGGCACCTGGCGGGGTTATTTTGTCGGCTCGGCCTCGCACAACGTCATCCTCATCGACGGTCACGGGCAGAACCGATGCGAACCGCTGACGTCCAAGCCACTAAAGAAGGATAGTTTCGCCGTCAAGCCGGCGTTCGATTTCGCAAGGGGCGTCTTTGGCAAGGGCTTCAAGGGCGTCAAAGGCAAGGCCGTTCACGCCCGCGCGGTGCTCTACGTTCGAGGGAAATTCTGGGTGGTCGTCGATCGGATAACGACCGACAGGCCCCGTGGCATCGAGGTGTTATGGCATTATCACCCAGACTGCACCGTGGTCATTGAGGACGGTTCTGTTACATCCACCGACGCCGGAAAGGGCAACATAAGGATCGTTCCGGCCACGGACCTGCCGTGGAAGGTGGAAATTGTAAATGGTCGGGAAAAACCGGACATCCAGGGCTGGTACAGCGTGAGGTACAACGTCAAGGAGCCTAACCCCACGGCGGTCTATTCGGCATCCGTCAGTAAAACCGCCACTTTCGCCTGGGTTCTGGTCCCTGCCCGCGGCTCGGCCTCGCGTGTGAAGGCTCAAGTAGTTACGAAGGATGAAAACAAGGTTCGCGTTCGCATCGTGCTGCCCAGAGAGCAACCGGTGGAAGTTACCGTGCCTTTGAAAAATGGCAAACCCGGCGTCAAACCTTTGAAAGCAGATACGCCGGTTTGGTAGAATTGCGGTTTGCCGGAATGAAAGGAGTGCGATTATGAAAAAGGCATGGTTTGTTCTGGTTGTGCCGGGTGGGCTGATGGTTGTTCTGGCGGTGTTCGTGGTGGCGCTGCTGCTGGTCAAACTCATGTGGGGATGGACGGTTCCCGACCTCTGCCCCGGAGCCGTGAAAAAGGGCCTGGTGGCAGAGGCAATATCCTGGTTCACCGCCCTGAAACTGGCGATTTTCGTGGCGCTTCTGGCCGCTGTTACGGGAATCCGCCCCCGAAAGCAAAAGCCCGACTGAATCGACGAATGTTACCCCGCCACAGAATGTCTCCCGATGCGCAGGTGGGCCTGCCTACCGGTAGGTGGGTCTTGTTTATCTCACTACACGGTTAGGCCGATGTTCTTTATCGGGCGTATAATAAATGTAGGCCGCTGTGGTCTTGCAGCACTTGCAAAGTCATTGTGAATCGGAGATAATATATATTGCACAGGCTGCGTTCCAGAAACCGCGGGCATCGTCGGGCCCGACCGGCCGTTCGTCGCCGCGGCGTGCCGTACCGGCATAGAGGCTGTTGGAAATACGAACACAATATGCCCCTTCACCAGGGGTTGTTATCCGCGCGAGCATAGGTATTGTAGTGAAGGGCTTGAGACGAAGGAGAGACGCTGTGAAGACGCCGTGGAAAACGGTGATTTTCGTTATCCTGGTATCAGTCGGCATGGTCGATGCCCAGGTAAGGCCCATGCAGGGTGGTCGGGCGCTGGACGCCAATTACCTCGTCGGCGGCAGGGGGCTGAACACCATCCGTTATGGCACGCAGCGGTTCGACTCCAATCTATACGTTACAGGTCAGGTGTCCGGCGGGTTTCATTTTCGAGGTCATCAGCCCTACGCCGGGGCCGACCAGTTGAGGATTGACCTTCCTTCATCCGGGATGGACGATTTTCGCCGAGGTTCCGTCGGGATTCAGCAGGTTCTTTCGGGCGTGTCTTACGGTCCGAACAGTTACTTTTCCATCGACCGGACGGTACTGTCGGCCGGGGCAATCGCCGAGGGGCTTAACGTTCCCGGTACGTCGATACCAAGGGCGACCTATTTGCCGACGATGTCGGCCAAACGATTGTATGAATCAGCGATAAACGCCTACGAACCGGTCCTCCCGGGCGTGGGTCAGCAATTGGTGTACAATCCGCTTATCCAGCCTACTATCGTCGGCTCGCCGATCCAGAGCATCGCCGGCGTGTCGGCCGGCCGGTTCGACAGAGGCGCCGTTCGCCCCGCCGCCAGCGGTCTGTTCGGCATACTTCGCGAATCGGACCGGAAGCGTCTCGCCGATGAGTTGGCTGAGGCCCAGATTGCTCGCCGGTCCGGCAGGATCGAATCGCGCGTGGAAAGTCAGATTCGACCGACGCCGGGCGAGACCGAACTGAAGAGACCCGACGAGACAACTACTCCCGAGGTCAAACCCGGCCCGGCTCGCCTCAAAGCGCCGAAGCCGGACCAGGACATCTTCGTCGATCTGCTGCTGACTATGGAGAAGATGAGGGCCGAGGAAGAAGAACGCTCTCGCCGGCAAGACCAGCCGGAGGATAAGCAGCCCAAGACAAAGGTTACTCCGCCGGATAAATCCGATGACCCCGACGCCGACGACGAGATTGTTCCGGCCACACCGGCCAAAATTACGGCGGTCCGAAAGGTTCTTGATACGATTGTCCTCGCCAGACTTGCCGGCAGGAACCGCGACTTGTTCAACCTCAACATGTCGCGCGCCGAGAAGAAACTCGCCGAGGGCGAGTATTACGCCGCCGTCGGATATTACGATGTCGCCGGCGTGCTCAATCGAGGCAACCCGCTGGCGCCGCTCGGTGCGTGCCTGGCCTTCTTCGCCGCCGACGAGCCGCTATCCGCCGCCTTCCACCTGCGACAGGCTATAAAGCGATTTCCTCCGCTGATGGAAACGCGGGTGGATGTGAAACAGATTCTGGGCAAAGGCATCGTCGAAAAACGAATCGGGCAACTCGAACATCGACTTGCCGACGAAAATGAACCGACCGAGCCCTCGTTGGTATTCCTTGCAGCCTTCATCCGCGCATCCATGGCCCAGCCGGAAAAGGCCGCAAAACACGCCGAAGCCCTTAAGAAACTCGCCGGTAAAGAAGCAAAGATCTACCACCTCTATGCCGATCACCTCATCAAGAAGGTATCGTCGCCCAAGACCCAACCGGCAACCTCAAAGGGGTCATAACAAGTCATTCCGACGGTATTAAACCGTCCCGGTTTCTCTTCGTTGCAACCGGTTGCGTCTACTCCCTTTCTATGATTCTCCTCATTCTATATAATTTGTATAATCTGTTCTTTTGGGATTCGTGGACGCTGATACGATGAACCCGGCCAAGGCTGCTTTTATACATTCCGCTGAAATCGAGAAGTACCGCTATCCGCCCGACTGCCCTTTCAGCAGCGAACGGGCCGGTAAGGCTCGCAGGATACTGACTTCGATGGGTCTGCTCACCGGTGATGGTCGGCGCGAAATCGCGCCCAAGTCGGCAGACAGGATGGCGATGGAGACCTTCCACACGCCCGCGTACCTCGATGTTCTTCAAAAGGCATCGAAAGGCGACCTTGATATCGAAGGGTTGCACATGGGGCTGGGTACGCCGGAGTGTCCCGTCTTTATCGGTCTTTATGAATACGCAGCCCTTGCCTGCGGGGGAAGTTTGACGGGGGCGGAAATGGTCCTTTCCGGCGAGGTTGATGTGGCGTTCAACCCATCAGGCGGGTATCACCACGCACACCCGGCTGAGGCGTCGGGCTTTTGCTACATCAATGATGTGGTGCTCGCCTGCCTTCACCTGACGGCCGGTCGGAAGCGGGTGCTCTTTCTTGACGTGGATGTTCATCATTGCGACGGCGTGCAGGAAGCGTTTTACAATCGGTCCGACGTTATGACGCTATCGTTCCACCAGAGCGGTAAGACGCTTTTTCCGGGTACGGGTTTCGAGAATGAAATCGGCGTCGGCGACGGCAAGGGTTTCAGCGTCAACGTGCCCCTGCCGGTCGATACTTACGACGACGCCTTTCTCAAAGCATTTCGGGCTGTGGCGCTTCCGCTGACCGGCGCGTATGACCCTGACGTGATCGTGCTGGAACTTGGGATGGACTGCCTGTCGGGCGATCCGCTGGCGCACCTGAAATTGACCAATAACGCATACGCCGAGGTGGTACAGTACGTGGTGGATTTCGGCAAGCCGGTCCTGGCTGTCGGCGGCGGCGGATACAACGTCGAAAACACCGCTCGCGGCTGGGCGCTGGCGTGGAGTGTTCTGTCCGGTCAGAACCATGCGGCGGATGATATGAGTATCGGCATGGGCGGCGTGATGCTCGAAAGTACAGACTGGCACGGCGGACTGAGAGACCGTATATTGGTGGCCGACGCTCGGCAGCGCGGAGCAGTGGACCCCGAAATCAACGCTACAATCGAAAAGGTTAAATCGAACGTGTTCCCTTTACATGGATTATCGAAATGAGCATCGAATCTTTTTTTAGTCCTGAGTCCGTCGCAGTCGTCGGCGCATCCCGTCAGAAGGGCAAGGTCGGCCACGAGATCGTCGCGGGCCTGATTGCCGGTAAGTTTAAGGGCGACATCTATCCGGTCAATCCCAAGGCCGACGAAGTGGAGTCCCTTCGCTGCTATCCGGATTTAAAGTCAATTGGCGCCGTGCCGGAGTTGGTGGTTATCGTCGTTCCGGCCAAGGCTGTACCGGCGGTTATGACCGAATGCTCCGGCGTCGGCGTCAAGTCGGTGATAATCATCACCGCAGGCTTCAAAGAAGTCGGCGCAGAAGGCAGAGAACTCGAACAGGCGGTCCTTAAGATCGCAAAAAGCGCGAAGATTCGAATTATCGGGCCGAACTGTCTGGGCATTATGGTACCGGGCAGTCGGCTTAATGCGAGTTTCGGCGGCGACCTGCCGAGGATTGGGCACATCGGATACATCTCGCAGTCGGGTGCTCTGGTAACGGCGATCCTCGATATGGCCAAGGCGAACGACATCGGTTTCAGCGCGCTTGTCAGCATCGGGAACAAGGTCGATGTTAACGAACTCGATATGATCAAAGCGCTCGGACAGGACGAAAACACAAAGGTTATCGCCGGTTATCTGGAAAGCATCACCAGCGGCGACGAATTCGTGCATCAGGCCGAACGCATCTCGCAGGAAAAGCCGATATTGCTGATCAAATCAGGCGGCACAGGCGCAGGTGCCAAGGCTGCATCTTCTCATACGGGGTCTCTCGCCGGTAGTGAAACGGCCTACGATGTCGGGTTCGACCGGTCCGGGATTATCCGTTGCGATTCCATAAAGACGCAGTTCGATTACGCCCAGGCTTTCGTCGATCAGCCTTTGCCCTCTGGTCCAAACATCGCGGTTATCACCAATGCCGGCGGTCCGGGTATTATGGCCGCCGACGCGATCGAGCGAAGGGGATTAACCTTCGCAAAATTGACCGACGAAACGATTGGCAGGCTGGCCGAGAATCTTCCAGCCGCTGCCAATGTCAACAATCCGATAGACGTCCTCGGCGACGCCATGCCAGACCGATACGAATTCGCACTCGACGTCATTCTCGACGATCCCGGCGTGAACGCTGTCATGGTGCTGCTGACGCCGCAGGCAATGACGGATTGTGCCGGTGTCGCTGAGGCCGTTGTCAAAATCGCCGCCAAAAAACCCACCAAACCCGTGCTTGCCTGCTTCCTCGGCGGGCAGAAGGTCGCTGAAGCAATCCGCATCCTGCGCAGAGGAAAAATCCCTCAATACGATTCCCCCGAAAGCGCCGTAACGACCATTGAAGTAATGAACAAATACGTCTGCTGGCGTTCCAGACCTAAGCGGGTCATAAAACTCTTTCCCGTTAATCGACGCAAAGTTGAGCACATTATCGACAGGCACCTGCGGCAGGGTGTTCGTGAAATACCGGAGATGGAATCCAAGGAGATTCTTGAGGCATACGGATTCGTAACTCCCAAGGGAACAGTCGCCATGACCGCCGAGCAGGCTGCGGACATCGCCGATCAACTTGGTTATCCGGTCGTGATGAAGATATGGTCGCCGGACATTCTCCACAAATCGGACGTCGGCGGCGTCAGGATTGGCCTGAACGGCCCCCAGCAGGTCATGGACGCCTTCGACCTGATGATGTATCGCATCCCGAAGAAAGCGCCCGACGCCGACATTCTCGGCGTGCTGGTTCAGGAGATGTGCACCAGCGGCAAAGAGGTAATACTCGGAATGAACCGCGATCCGCATTTCGGCCCGCTGCTGATGTTCGGTATGGGCGGCATTACGGTCGAGGTGCTTAAGGACGTGGCGTTCTACCTGGCGCCGATAACGGCTGCCGAGGCCAAGGAAATGCTCGTTCGCACGAAGACGTATCAGATACTCAAGGGGTTCCGAGGCAAGGAGGGTGTCGATCTTGACGCTATCGCCGAGGGTCTCCAAAGGCTCAGCCAACTGGTAACAGCGTTCCCCCAGATTCAGGAAATGGACATTAACCCCTTTATTGTCGGCATCGAAGGCTCTACGCCAATCGCAGTTGACGCTCGAATCAGCGTCGAAAAAATCTGAATGAGAAGAAACCATGCAGGAATTTGACTGGAAAAAGAAGTTTGCCGATCGGATCGGAACCGCCGCTGAGGCAATGAAACTCATCAAGTCTGGAAACAGCATTTTCATAGGCACCGGATGCGCCCAGCCACAGCATCTTGTCAACTCGCTCGTGGAGCATTCCCGGAATATTTACGACGCCCGTATCATCCACCTGCTGACGATGGGATCGGCTCCATATGCCGATGAAAAATTCCGCGACAAATTCAAGATGAACAGTTTCTTCGTCGCCGATAACGTTCGGCACGCCCTGGACGCCGGTATCGGCGATTATACGCCGATTTTCCTTTCGGCGATCCCTCGCGAGTTCGAGACAGGCAGAATCCCCATAGACGTGGCGTTGATATCGGTCTCGCCGCCCGACGCGAGCGGGCTGTGCAGTTTCGGCGTGTCGGTCGATATCGTCAAATCCGCCACAGCCAACGCCAAGTACGTTATCGCCCAGGTCAACTCCCGTATGCCACGGACTATGGGCGACAGTTTTATCCACGCCAACTTCATTGATATGCTCGTGCCCCATGAAGAGCCTGTCATCACCGTTCCTGTCCCCGAACCGAGCGAAACGCTACGACGTATCGGTCAGAATATCGCACGCCTGGTCGAAGACGGCAGCACAATCGAATGCGGTATCGGACGCATACCCCAAGCACTGGCCGAATACCTCAAGGACAAGAAAGATCTCGGTATACATACCGAAATGTTCGGCGACTGGATTATCGACCTTATCGAGTGCGGCGCGATAACCTGCTCGAAGAAGACGATTAATCGCGGGAAAATCGTCGCCAGTTTCTGTATGGGTTCGCAGAAACTCTACGATTACATTGACGGAAACCCATTTTTCAATTTCAGACCAACCGAGTATGTCAACGATCCGTTCGTCATCAGTCAGCACGATAAGATGGTCGGCATTAATGTTGCTTTGGAGATTGACCTTACCGGCCAGGTCTGTGCCGACTCACTGGGCTATAAGTTCTACAGCGGTATCGGCGGGCAGGTCGATTTTATTCGCGGTTCCGCCCGAAGCCGGGGCGGGAAACCCATCATCGCCATGCCCTCCACCGCCAGAGACGAATCCGTCTCCCGCATCGTCCCGCACCTTACCGAAGGCGCCGGCGTCGTTACCACGCGCGGCGACGTGCATTACGTCGTTACCGAATACGGCATCGCTTATCTGCACGGCAGGAGCATCCGCGAGCGCGTTCTGGCGCTGGTCAATATCGCCCATCCAAAGTTCAGAAATGACCTCATCGAGGCCGCCAAAGCGCAGAATTATCTCCCGCAGGACCAGATCGAACTGGCCTGGGACAAGGTTGCCTACCCCGAAGAACTCGAGCGGTACGATACGCTCAAAGACGGAACGCAGATTTTCTTCCGCCCCGTCAAGCCCACCGACGAACCGGCCCTCAGCGAGATGCTCTATTCACTGAGCAACCAGTCCGTCCATACGCGATATTTCACTTATACGATGACCTTCCCTCACAAGGACGTGCAGAAACTCACCAATATCGACTACCGCAACGACATTGCCATCGTCGGCGTCGTGCCGAGTCCGGCCGGGGAGGATATCGTCGCCATCGCGCAATATTTCCTCGACCCCAAGACCCAGGCCGCCGAGGTCGCATTTATCGTCCAGGACGAATGGCAGCAAAAGGGAATGGGAACATTCCTGATGGACTATATAGCCCAGATTGCCCGTCAGCGCGGCGTCCGTCGCTTCTACGCCAAGGTCCTGCC
>DAOVLS010000232.1 GCA_030631125.1 Planctomycetales bacterium | reverse complement strand
CCGTTGCCCGCGATTACCCAATCGGCGGGAACATCCAAAACCTCCGCGACGACCTTGCGGAATCGCGTAGCCAACGGGTCGGGATACCGTCGAAGCACGTCGCCGTCGAGGCTACGCAGAATTTCCAGCGCCTTCGGCGACGGCGGATACGGATTCTCATTGGTATTGAGTTTGATTACCCGCTCGCCCGCCCCCGGCTGCTCGCCGGGAACGTAGCCGACCATCTTCTCGATATTTTGACGAAAGTAACTCATACAAAACCTATTCGACACAGAGACGCAGAGGAACAGAGAAAATATTTTTCTGCATTTCTTTTTTACTCTCTGCCTCTCTGCGTTTCTGTGTCGCAATCTGTTTTTTTTCTCCGTATCTCCACTGCCTTTGCGTGTGCGGTCAGGCCTTCGTGTTTGGCGAAGGCGATTACGTCGTCGGCGTCTTCAGCCAAGGCGTCAGCGTCATAGCAAACGACGCTCGAGGCCTTGAGGAAATCGTTGCAACTCAGAGGCCCGAAGAATCTTGCCGTCCCGCCGGTTGGCAGGACGTGCGACGGACCGGCGTAGTAATCACCCAGCGGCACGGGCGCAAACGCGCCTATAAATATCGCCCCGGCATTGCGAATTTTCGCAAGGGCCGATTCGTCATCGGCGGTGATTATCTGCAAGTGCTCCGAAGCGAAATCGTTGGCGACCTCGCAGGCGACGGCGATGTCCGGTACGATGATAATCGCGGAATAATCATCCAATGCCGCTTCGATTGCCTCTTTTCGTTCCAGTTTCGGTAATTGCCCGGTTATCGCAACGACCACCTCGGCGGCAAGTTTTTCCGACGTCGTAACCAACACAGCCGAGCCTGGATTGTGCTCCGCCTGGGCGAGCATATCGGCAGCGACCCAATCGGCCGGGGCGGTTTCATCGGCGATTATCAGCACTTCGCTCGGACCGGGAAGGCTCTCGATACCAACCCGTCCGAAGAGTTGCCTCTTGGCCTCGACGACGAACGCATTTCCAGGCCCGAAGATTTTATCGACCGATTGAATCGCTTCGGTACCGATAGCCAGTGCTGCGAGGAGCGGAACGGCAGCGGCGCGATAGACTTCCGAGATACCCAACTCCCCCGCCAAGGCCAGGACCATCGGGCTGATGTCGCCGTCCGTCAGCGGCGGTGAGGCCAGGACAATTTCATCCACGCCCGCCACCTGGCCGGGCACGACCGTCATCAACACTGTCGAAGCCAGCACCGCCTTCGCGCCCGGTACGTAAACGGCCGCTCGGTTGATCGGCGTGTACCGCAGAGCCAACCGCCGGCCTGCTCGCTTCAGCGACGCAGGGGGTTTGAGAAGAATGTGTTCCTGATATTCGCGGATGTTCGCCGCTGCCCGGCGTATCAGGGCGAGAAACTCCTTGTCGGCGGCTGCGTGGGCCTGTTGAATCTGCTCCGTCGGGACGCGCAGCGTTTCGCTTGTCAGTTCGGCCTTATCGAGTTTCTTCGTCCATTCGATGACGGCCCGGTCGCCGCGCGCCTGCACGTCGGCGATGATTTCGCGCACAGCCGCAGGTACATCGACCCGCTCTGCACCACCGGCCACGACGCCGGCGCGAAGTTTATCTCGCAGGGCCGCTACAGCCGGGTCGCGTAGAGGCTCGTTAGTTTTGATTATTTGCAGTCCCATAACGGTACTACTTTACGCCCGGCGAGGTTAATCTGCAACAAGCCGTATCGCGCATCGGACAAAAGTTGCTTTCGGGGGTTGAAATTGATGTATCCAATCTGGTAGTATGCCCCGTCCAATAGACGCCCCCATCGTCTAGTGGCCTAGGATACCAGGTTCTCATCCTGGCGACAGGGGTTCGAGTCCCCTTGGGGGTAAATGATGTGAACCGGAGTTGCAATGTGAAATCAAAAACACCTCCCTGTGACAATGTCCCTGCACAAACCGATACAGAGCCGGACTTGAAATGGTTCGACGTTCGCGATATCGGCGTTGAGGGTAAAGGCTGGGTGGAAACCGAGGAATTTTACGACCGCCTTCCTGCCCGGGCCAAAGGCAGCGTGCGGGAACCGGTGTGGGACCTCGGTCGAAACTGTGCCGGTTTGAGCACCCGCTTCACCACCGACGCCCAGACCATTCACGCGCGATGGGAGCCTTTGTCCGATTGCCCGGTCCATGTGCACATGGCTGCAACAGGCGTCAGCGGAGTTGACCTGTATGCCCGGGACGACTCCGGCGCGTGGCGATGGCTGGCTATCGGCAAACCGGAAATGCCAGGGAAAATTACCGTCAAACTGATCGAGGGGCTGGAACCCACCTACCGTCAGTACATGCTCTATCTTCCCCTGTACAATGGCGTCAAGTCGGTCGAGATCGGGCTGGACCCCGACGCCGCCTTCGAACCGATTGCGCCTCGGGTTGAAAAGCCCATCATTTTCTACGGCACATCGATTGTCCAGGGCGGATGCGCGTCCCGTCCGGGTATGGCATATCCATCCATCCTGGGCAGGAGGCTGGACCGGCCCATCATCAACCTCGGATTTTCAGGAAACGGGCAGAGCGAGCCGGAACTCGCCGAACTGTTGGCGGAACTTGACGGGTGCGCCTACGTTATCGACGCCGTAGCGAACATGACGGTCGATCTGATCAACGAGCGGATCGAGCCTCTCGTCAGGACACTGCGAAAGGCACATCCCGATACGCCCATCGTCCTGGTGGAGGACCCCACCTTCACCAATGCGCGATTCCTGGCCGCCAGGCGTCAGACCCACGCGGACAATCGGGCCGCGCTTCGGGGAGCATATGACCGCCTGACCTCGACCGGAATTAACCGGCTCCATTACGTCAAAGGCACCGCCCTCTACGGCGACGACGGTGAGGCCACGGTGGACGGGGCACACCCGACCGACGTGGGATTCATCAGAATGGCTGACATATTCGAGCCGATCCTCAAAACAATAATATAATCAACTACCAACGGTTGGCAGGTCAGGACTGCCAAATTCTGACAAAAACATCCCGGAAACGGTCGATTTGACATATCATCCATGGCAAGCAATTTTCTAACGCCTTGTAAAACAAAGTGTTAGATACCTGGCACGGGCATTGCTCTACATTTATAAGGTATGGTTGCGGGCTTCGTGCGCCCGCAGACCCGAAAAGGAGTAAAAAATGGCATCGAACAAGATAATCGGAATAGACCTCGGAACGACCAACAGCGTCGTAGCCCTGATGGAAGGCGGATCGGCCAAGGTTCTTATCAACCAGCAAGGCTCGCGTCTGACGCCGTCGGTGGTCGGATTCACCGACAAGGGCGAACGCCTCGTCGGTCAGCCCGCCCGGCATCAGCAGATAACCAACCCAAAGAACACCGTCTTCTCAATCAAGCGGTTCATGGGTCGGCGCCATAACGAGGTCAACAGCGAAGAAAAGACCGTTCCCTACAAAATAGTCGGAAAGCCTGAGGAACTGGTGAAAGTCCACGTGCACGACAAGGACCACACCCCGCCGGAAATAAGCGCGATGACGCTCCAGGACCTCAAACGCACAGCCGAGGACTACCTCGGCGAGAAGATCGAGCGGGCGGTCATAACAGTCCCCGCCTATTTCAACGACTCACAGCGCCAAGCCACCAAGGACGCAGGCGAAATCGCAGGGCTTAAAGTCGAGCGAATCATCAACGAACCGACAGCGGCTGCACTTGCCTATGGGATGGAAGGCAAGAAGAACGAAAAGGTGGCAGTGTTCGACTTCGGAGGCGGAACATTCGACATCTCCATTCTCGACATAGGCGACAACGTATTCGAGGTGCTCGCCACCCACGGCGACGGACACCTCGGCGGCGACGACCTGGACGAGATTCTCATCAACTACGCTGCCGACGAGTTCAAAAAACTCGAAGGAATCGACCTCCGCGAAGACGCAATGGCGCTTCAGCGACTCAAAGAAGCAGCCGAGAAGGCCAAGTGCGAACTATCGACGGCGATGGAATCCAACATCAACCTGCCCTTCATCACAGCCACTGCCGCCGGCCCCAAGCACCTGACGATGACGCTGACGCGGGCGAAATTCGAGCAACTCTGCGAGCCGGTTTTCAATCGCCTGGTCGGGCCTTGCCGCAAAGTGATCCTGGACATGAACAAGAAGGTCGCCGATCTTCTGGTCGAAAAGGGCGCAATGAGAAGACAAGACGCCGAGGAACTCGCTTCTCTCGCGCATGCGAGCCCGGCGCAGGCGGACTTCGCCATAGCCGAAGCCAAGAAGAGGGGAAGCAGAGATACAAGTGTGATTGCGGAAATCATGCGAAAAAGGCCGGACGAATTAGAAGGGTACCAGCAGTTCTTGCGTAAGGAAAAGGAAAAGTCGCTATATGTCCAACCTGCCGGGCAGGTTGACGAGATACTTCTGGTCGGCGGCTCCACGCGCATCCCGCGGGTCCGCGAGATTACCAGGGAAATTTTCGGCAAAGACCCCAACCAGACGATTAATCCCGACGAAGCCGTGGCTATGGGAGCGGCGATACAGGGCAGCATCCTCGCCGGAGAGGTCGAAGAGCAGATGGTCCTGCTGGAAGTAACGCCGCTCTCGCTGGGCGTCGAGACACTCGGCAGAGTGATGACCAGACTCATCGAGCGGAACACGACCATCCCGACCGAAAAGAAGGAGATTTTCTCCACTGCCGCCGACAACCAGACCGAAGTAAATATCCACGTCCTCCAGGGCGAGCGGGAGTTCTCCGGCGACAACCGCACACTAGGCCGATTCAATCTGACCGGACTCCCATCGGCTCCGCGAGGCGTCCCGCAGATCGAAGTGGCATTTAACATCGACGCCAACGGAATCATCAACGTCTCGGCCAAGGACATGGCCACCGGTAAAGAGCAGTCCATAGAGATTAAGGGTTCGTCGGGCCTGAGCGACTCCGAGGTCGAAAAGATG
>DAOVLS010000223.1 GCA_030631125.1 Planctomycetales bacterium | reverse complement strand
GTCGATGGCGGCTGCGAGGAGGTTATTGGCGATGCTGACGGCGTGGATGTCGCCGGTCAGGTGCAGGTTGAACTCTTCCATCGGAATGACCTGGCTGTAGCCTCCACCGGCTGCGCCGCCCTTGATACCAAAGGTCGGACCCATCGAAGGCTGGCGGATGCACAGGAAAACGTTTTTCCCGATCAGCCCCATTCCCTGCGTCAATCCTACAGCCGTTGTCGTCTTACCCTCGCCCAGCGGGGTGGGCGTAATGGCCGTTACGTCGATGTACTTACCGTCGGGCTTTTCGGCGAGGCGCTCGATAATGTCCAGGCGGACTTTGGCCTTGGTCCGGCCGTAGGGTTCCAGTTCATCCGGGGCGATTCCCGCAGCCTCGGCTATCTCGGAAATAGGCCTGGGCGATGCTGCCCGAGAAATCTCAATGTCGGACGGGACAGATTTTTTGTTCATCAGACGGTTCCTTCGTTTTTATTGAATCGGTGTAAAATCAATGCTCAAGCAGGAAACCGTTTAGCAGCGGGCCTAAGGTCCGCCTCGGCGCCACCGTACGGTTCGGCGATGCTCACCGCAAGCCGGCGGCGGCTAAACTAATCTGTTGTGCATTATAAACGTAGTTGTCGATAGACTAGCACTTCTCCTTGTAGGCGCGGGACAGGGCGGCGTCAATAATCTTTGATGATCCAATCGCCCGGGCGGGGTTTGGGTATTCCTACATGGGGCGTCTTACCGGTGATTTCCTGAATGGCCCAGGCGGCGGCGCGCATCAAACGCCAGTCGCGCCGGTCTTCGGTAAGGAGCCAGCGGAGGTCTTCGATCGCCACGTCGGCCTTCAGTTGTCCCAGCGACTTGGCCGACTCGAACCGGCACCGTAAGACCGTGAACCTCCGCGACCTGGCCTTGTTGTATCCGTCCGAATCCTTCACGTGGCCACGCGCGGCGTATTCCCAACGCGCTTGCTTGCGGAGTTCCTCGATGACGGCTGGGCGGGTCCGCTCATCCGTCAGCGCCGGCATCAGCATGTCCGCCGTCCAGGCAGACCGCTTGGCGCGGTAAATCCCGAAACCCATCGAACTGAACCGCAGCATTGTCGGCAGGGCCTCGGATACTTTCAGCGCCACGGCCGAGTGCATCAGACCGGCGGAATTATCTTCGGGCAGCGGGATTATGACCAGCGGGTTCAGGGACATGGACTTCAGCGCCTTTTCGGAGAAATCCGCACAGGCGACCATTTGCTTCATTACCGGTTTGACGGCACGCCGGTCGCCGATTTGCCCCAGCGACAGCGCCAGTTGTTCCAGCAGCGGGTCTCGAGTACCCACACGTATCAGCAGATCGAGATGCGCTTCGTAAGTCTGGGTGCTTTTGGCCGAGCCCAGCAGGTAACTCAGCGCTTTGAGGTTCCGCCGGGTCTTCTTTATCCGAAGAGTGAGTTTCTGGCGCTCGGGGAGAAGCATTTTACTCTTTTGTCGGCGGAGCAGGTTGAAATATTCCGGGCTGATCTTTTCCATCAGTCGGCCGGCCTTGGCGGCAGTGGTTTTCGGCGCATCCATCTGTACGAGCGAATCGCGTGCTGCCAGATGGGTCTCGTCCGGAGGTGTCTGGAGCATGATCTCTAACAGCCTGTCGATGTATTCGGTGTGCTTGGATTGTCCGGCGCCCCGTACGGCGGCCAGTAGCACAGGCGTCGAATCGTCGTTCAGAAAAGCGCCGATCTTTTCGCCTTTCCCGGCTGACGCGAAGCCTTCCACCGCACCCTGGCGAACCAGCGGGTTCTTATCGTTTCCGCCGACTGTCAGCAGAAGCAGGTATTCTTCCTTTTTCGACGCATGGCGTCCCAGAGCGGCAAGGCACAGACCTCGAACGGCGGGGACATCATCTTTGGCCGGTTTTACCAGGGCTTCCGCCAGGAGCGCATCAGGTTCAGCCAGTGCGGCGTTTTTCGCCGCTGCCAGACGGACGACGACATTGCTGTCAGCCAGGAGTTTTACCAAGGTCTTTGCATCAACGGCTTTGGGCAGGTCGGTCAGTACATTGAGGGCTTCGGCGCGAACGGCCGGAGCCGGGTGTTCGAGAAGTTTCACCAGCGCCCCGCCCAATGCCGACCACTTGACGCGCCTGGCCGCCCTTAATGCCCCTGCCAGGTCGTCGCCTGATGAATCCGCCCGCTCCAGCGCCCCGGCAAGCAGGCCGGCCGCCTCGACGGGGGTAAAATTACACAGCGCCAAAGCCGCGGCTGAACGCACCCGCCGATCCTTGTCCGACAATGCTCGTTTCAACGGTGCGAGCGCCGCCGGATTGCAAGTCAGGCCAAGGTCCATTACCGCCCTCTCCCGCTCGAGCAGGTCGATACCGTTGCGCGCAATCTCGCTCATAAGCCGAACCGTCCGGTCCGAACCGAAGTCCTGTCTTCCCATCTTTCCCTGGACGAAAGGCTCCGGTAGCGGTTTGCGGTCAACCTCGCGCGTTTGGGCCGACGCGGGCAGAAAAACCGCCGCCAATGTGATACATATGACGAAATGTCCTGTAACTTTTCCGATTAGTTCATCTCTTGAGATAATCAATCTGCTTTTCCAAGTTGATAGACCCTTGCGACGGTCAGCACAAACAGTATCCCCGATGCAATACCCATAATTTGCAGGTAAGGTCGCAGCAGGCTGTAATTTTGCATGGACCCATGTCCGGAGGCGTCCATCACAGCGGCTATCGGGTTGACGGTAAAGACCATCTCGATGAAGGCGGGCGAGAAGACTCCACCTCCCAGCAGCGCCAGCATTGTCAGCAGGCTCATTGCCGAGACTACGCCGTAAGTCCACACCGTGGCAGTGGACGTCTTGGAGAACACGCTCGAGAAGAATATTCCCAGCACCGTTACGAACAGTCCAGTCATACCGACAACCTGCAATATCCGTATAATGTTCGGCATCATTTCCCGCTGGAAAGCCAGAAGGATCACCAGCGCCGGCGCTGTTCCTATAATCAGCAGCAGAAGCGGTATGAGTGAAGCCTGGAATTTTCCGCTGACAATTCTCCATGCCGGAAGCGGCGTGGTGCGCATCAGGTCCCACAGACCCGATTCACGGTCGCTGCAGACGGCCCCGCTGGTCATCGCAGGACCGACCAGGACAATCAGCGTTACCATCAGTACACCAATGGCAGTGGCTATACCTGAAACCATGGAGCCGCTTTCTCCTACGAAGGCCTGGACGGAAACGCTCACCAGAACCATCAGCAGGATGCTGATCATCAGGCAGAGAGCCGTCGCACGCGCCAACCAGTGCAGTTGCAGCGTCCGGCGGCTGCGACATTCCTTTATCAATACAGGGTTTTGCCACCATGAGATATTTCGCTTGCGCTTCCGCGGGTCGAAGAAGAACAGGTACAGGACGCTCCTTCCGGTCAGATGTCCCCGCTCGACGACCTTCAGGCCTTCCCGCTGACGGGCCGGTAAGAGAGACCGGTTCAACTCTCTTATCAGCACTATCACTACAATCACCGTCGTGCCGATGCTCAGCGGGATGTACAATTGCCAGAACGCAGGCCAATCCTTGGCGCCGACCGCGTATGGACCCTGTGGCGTCAGGATCGACAGCATCGCCTCCAGCGGACTCATGCTCGCCAATACGTGCATTATACCGGCCGCTATAGGCCCGCCCCTGCGGATGAGCGTCCCGCTGATAGGCCAGGCGGGTCCGGCCAGTCCGAAAACAACTACCAGAAGGATACAGTATGTTACGATGATGGCGCGATAACTGTGGCGGGCCAGCACACTGACCAGAAGCCCGATCGCCCCGAGGTGCACCGCCCCCAGTAGCAGCACCGCCGAGACCGCGAGGATTTCGGTTACCTCGACGCCGCCGAGCAGAAGCAGCGTCGCCAGAACCGGCACGCCCGACAGAACAAGCAGCACCAGGAACGTGAGCGACCCGACCATCTTGCCTACGGCGATTGACAGCGGGCTCATCGGCGTGGCAAGGAGGCTTTCGAGAGTGTTACGGTCCTTTTCGATGGTAATCGAGGTGGAGGTAAAGGCCGGTGCGATTAAAATGACCATCGCCAGTTCGCCTATGCACAAGACCATCAGCAGTCGCCGGACCTCCCTTCCGTCGAGGTCCTGGACGCCGCCGGCGGGCCAGAGCAGCCAAAGCAGCACGCCCATCGTCAGCAAAAACGCCACCTGCATGGCGACCGCCTTCTTCGTCCGCAGAGAAAAGAGAACTTCTTTTTTAATAATCGGATTCATTGTGTGTCTGTAATCTATTACATGGTCGCTGAAGCGACCGCGCCGTTACTCAGTGGTTTCGTCAGTGTCATCTTTATCTTCTCCCTCCAGTTCGCCCTCGAATCCGCTGACGGTCATGTAGGCCTCTTCCAGCGTCAGCGGGACTTCCCGACAGGTTACGACGCGCAGGTCGGCGCGGACCAGTCCGTCCAGCATGGTTGCCAGTTCCCCGTCGCCGCTGGCGAAGTGGAAGTCCACTACGTTGTCAGCCTCTTCGGACCGTTCGATGTTTTTGCAGTGGTCGTTCGCCTTGAGCAGGCCGATGGCTTTTTCGACGTCGCCGAGCAGCCGGACCTCCATCAGGCGGTCGCGCCGGAGCGAAGCGAGAACCTCGGCGATAGGTCCGACCGCCCGAAGCACGCCGCCGTGCAGGATACCGATGGAGTCGCATATGGCCGCCAGTTCAGGCAGGATGTGCGAAGAGACCAGCAGCGTCTTTCCCGCGTCGGCGAGTCGCCGCAGCAATTGTCGCATGTGGACGCGGGCGCGAGGGTCCAACCCGCTGGCAGGCTCGTCCAGAAGCAGCACCTGCGGGTCGTGCATCAGCGTCCGCGCGATGCCGATACGCTGCTTCATCCCGCGAGAAAGAGTATCGACGAATCGGTCATGCAAGTCGCCGGCTTCGGTCATATCAAAAACGGCTTCGATACGCTCGCGCCGCTTGCGCCGACGAATCCCGAAGGCCGCTCCGAAAAAGTCCAGATACTCCCAGACACGCATCTGCTCATAAACGCCGAATCTGTCAGGCATATATCCCACAAGACGCTTT
>DAOVLS010000350.1 GCA_030631125.1 Planctomycetales bacterium | reverse complement strand
GCCGTGGCCGCAAGCGCACTCGGAGGGGTCGGGAGCATACTTGAGATGCACCTCGCCTGGCCTATGATTGCCGCCAACCTGTTGGAGAGCATTTCGCTGCTGACCAACGCCGCCAAGGTGTTTAAGCATAAATGCGTTGACGGTCTTACCGCGAATGAAAAGCGATGTGCCGAACTGGTCGCCCAATCATTGATGCCGGCGACGGCGTTAGCGCCGAAAATCGGATACGACGCAGCCGCCGATATCGCAAAACAGGCACACGAAACCGGAAAGACCGTGCGCAAAATCGCGCTCCAGCAGGGCGCTGTCAGCGAAGACGAATTGAACGAATTGTTGGACGTTCGCAGTCAGACAGGCCCATAATCTGCGACCGCTGTAGATTTCGAATTGGAGAAACGTGAGATGAATGTTGTCCTGGTGGTTTTTGATTCTCTTCGCAAGGACTGCATCGGCTGCTACAACGGCGGCGAACCGGGGTCGCCTCCGTGGGGCTGGAAAGTCAAGACCCCGCACCTGGACGCACTTGCCGAAGAGTCACTGGTAATGACGCGTGCGTATCCGGAGTCGCTGCCTACGCTGCCGGCCCGGCGGGCGCTGTACACGGGGCTGCGGACATATCCATTCCACGAAGGAAAATTCCGCATCAGGGGCGATTTCACCGGCGCAGGAACCGCCCCGGGGTGGGGACCGATACCCGAAGACCAGGATACCCTCGCCGAAATCCTCCAGGAGGCCGGTTACCGCACGGGTCTCATCGCCGACGTGTATCACATGTTTAAGCCGTCGAAGAATTTCTGGCGCGGGTTCGACCAGTGGACGTTCCTCCGCGGCCAGGAGGGCGACCCGTCGCGTTCCGGTCCGGAGCCGTCGGAGGAGATGATCCGCAAATACCTGCCGAGAGAACTTGAAAAGAAGGGTCCGTGGTTCCGGGAATTCATCATCAAGGCGCTTATGAACATGTATGACCGGCGGCATGAGGGGGATTACTTCAACGCGCGGGTACTCGCGGCGGCAGCCGAGTGGCTCGGTCAGAACCGCGACGCCGAAAATTTCTTCCTGACCGTCGAGAGTTTCGATCCGCACGAGCCGTGGTTCGTTCCAGAGTACTACCGCCGCATGTATGATGATACCGACGGGCCCGAACAGGTCATCAGCACCTACCACGGCATGGAGGAGGTGAGCATCTCCGAACCGCTGATCCGCCGCACGCGGGCCAATTACAGCGGGCTGGTTACCATGTGCGACCGGTGGTTCGGACACCTTTATGAGACAATGCGAGTGATGGGGCTGCTGGAGAATACCGTCCTTATCGTAACAACCGACCACGGCCACAGCATTTGCGATCGCGGGTACCTCGGAAAACGCGGGTATCCCTCTGCCCCGGAGGTCTATGACGTTCCGGTGTTCATCCGGCATCCGGAAGGCGTCGGGGCTGGGCGGCGAAGCGACCTTCTCATCCAGCACACCGACTTGACGGCGCAGATTCTGGCGTTCGCCGGCCAGTCGGTGCCAAATGACCTGGACGGTAAATGCTTCTTCGATTCAGCCGTCGGCGGCGACGAAGGCGTCCGCGACCACGTTACCGTGGGTTGGGGGCCAAATATTACCGTCATCGACGAGAGGTGGTGGCTGAACTGCAAGGTGGACGGATCAGGCGCGCTGCTGTACGATCTGACGGCAGTGGCGCCTTTTGAAACCAACGTGGCCGACGAGAATCCCGACGTGGCCAAAAAAATGTTTAAAGACGCCATGGACGATGCTTCCGGCGACCTGCCGGAATATTTAATGGAAATGGCCCGAAACCAGGAAGACGCCCCAGGTTGCAGCGAACTGGCGGTAGGAGAATAGTACCATGATTAGAATCGGAATTGTCGGTGCGGAAAACTCACACAGTGCGGCGATTGCAAAGACGTTAAACATCGGGAAAAAGGTTCCCGGATGCCGGGCTACAGTCATCTGGGGCGAGACGGACAAGTTCGCCAAAGATGCAGCCAAGGCCGGCGCTATCCCGAAAATTGTCAAGCGTACAACCGATATGATCGGCGAGATCGACGCGGTTATTATCGACCACCGCCACGCGAAGTACCACCTTTCGGCGGCGGAACCGTTTCTGAAGGCGCGCCTTCCGATGTTCATCGACAAGCCGTTCTGCTATCGCCTGGCGGAGGGCAAGAAATTCCTCGCTCGATGCCGGCGTGCAAAGGTGCCGGTAACTTCCTTCGGCGCGATGCCGATGCAGAGATGCTTTGCGCATTTCCGGCGTGATGCCAATCGCGGCGGGGCGGTACGCGCCGTCTCCAGTATCGGGCCTTGCGACCTGGATTCGCCCTACGGCGGGATATTCTTCTACGGTATCCACCAGGTGGAAATGCTGGTTGAAGCCTTCGGTACGGACGTATCGGCCGTTAGCGTAGCCAGGGCGGGCAAAGGCAAAGACGCAGCCGCGACGCTGTTCTTCCGGTCGGGCCTGGTCGCGACGATGCACTGCCTGACCGGCGGGGCGACGGGTTTTCAAATCACTGCCACAAAGGACACCGGCCCGCTGGGAAGGAAAATAATCTCCGACGCCGACTCTTACCTGACCGGCATCCGCACCTTCTACAAGATGTTCAAGACCGGCAAAGAACCGCTGGACCACAAGCGAATCCTCGCTCCCGTAGCAATCCTGGAAGCGATGGAAAAATCCGTCAAAACCGGAAAAGTTACACCGGTAGTAAAAGTCTGACGATTAGGTAAATATGGTGACGGAGACCACGTTTTCTGTATCGCCATCAATCAAGAGAAACCATATAGGACGCAGTTCGACGAAAGGAGAAACCATGAGAGTACTGGTCGGCCTCATCCTGTTGCTTGGCCTAATGTCAAGTTGTGACAAGAAGGACAATTCCTCCGATGCGAAAGTCCCGGAGCATCTCAAGAACGTAACTCCGATTCCCGATATCGACGCAGAAACCCTTCTTCCGGGGCAAGAAGCGATTGTCAGAGAATGCGATTCCATCCTCGCATCTTTGCAGGCAGGAGGAGTCAAAGCCGCTTTCAAGAAAATCCGGGAACTCTCACCTCTCCCTGATTCTGAATTGGACCTGATAGAGAAGAAGACTCAACAGCAACTTGATGCTCTCAGGCCAAGATTCGGAAAGATCATCGGGTTTGAAAGGGTAAGGATTGAAGTCAAAGGCCAGTCCGTCATGGAGTGTATCTATATAGCAAAATGTGAGAAGCACATCCTGCGCTGGCGGTTCTATTTCTACAAACCCAAAGACAAGTGGTTTTTGAACACTTTCTACTGGGACGGCAATATCAATGAACTATGATCGTCGAACAACGGGATTCGATGTATTTCTCATTTCGCGCATTGTGATCCATGAGAAAACAGTAATCCCAAACGTTAACTGACATCGTGGGCCTTGGTTATATAAGGAGAAGCCATGAAAACACTCCGACATATCGGCTCGCTGGCCTTCGTGCTTGGGCTTTTCACTGTGGTATTTGCCGGCTTGCCATGGCACGTGGTCGTCGCCGATGATCCGGTTGTGCCCTGGTGGCTAAGGATAGCGGTTTTCTGCCTTCTGGGCGGCATCCTTGTGGTTCTGCTGACAGTGGC
>DAOVLS010000431.1 GCA_030631125.1 Planctomycetales bacterium | reverse complement strand
TTGATGGATTTCGGGAAGACGGGCTTGCCCAGCGGCGTCCTGGTCATTGTCGCCAACGGGCGGGTAAGGTCGCTGGCGACGTCATATATGTGGTTTCCGCTGCTGAAGTTGGCGGCGCGGTATTTCCCGAACTTCTCATAATCGATGTCAATGGTGTACGCGATGGTGTGGCGGAGTGGTACGTCGCGATTGGCGAGAACCGACTGGGCTGTCACAATTTCTGCGAGGATGGGCATTATATAGTGGTGGCGGAGAATATTGTACCTGAATTTCTGCTCGCCCGTAGGCCAGATGCAGGTAACGTTCATTGGGATCAACTTGACTTTTTTTCCGACCTGTCCGGCTACACCGGTGTACTCGTCGTGCGTCAACGCGCCGGTAACTTTCAGCGTCGAACCGAGTTTGAAACTCGTGTATATCGAAGAGATTACCGTATGGACGTATGCGGTCCCCATCGGCATCTGGACCGGGCCTTCGCCGAACATCGAGTGCCCGAACGCCAGCACGTGGCCGCCGATAACTTCGGTAACGGTTCCCACGCCGGTCCAGTCAAGGTCGCCGGTAATCAGCGGGACCGACACCGACGAACCGGGGGCGAGCTTGGTTTTATCGGCCGCTTTGGCCTCGGCGCCGCCGACGGAACCGCCCTGCATCGGAATAAGCCCGGTCCCTGCGAAAAGTTTTTCCGCCAGTTCGATAGTTCGCCTCCCCGCACCTGCCGCCATTATCGGCGTGGACAGCGGAACAAGCCTCGACCTGCCGCCCGGAGCGGTTCGGGCGCGACGCTTAGGCAGAGCGAGCATCGAAAAATCAATTTTCTTCGGATTCAGGACAGCCTGGGCGAAATCTTCGTCCAACTTGCCTTCGCCCGGCTTTTCGGCCGATTTGGGTTTGGCGGCGGGTTTGTCTCCCGGCAGCGGAACGCCCTGTATCGCAAGCATCTGCGAAATCGGCTGGATACCGCAGACAGGCTCTTTCTGGAACGACCAGCCGTAGGCCAAGGCGCCGATCATCTTGTGCTTTCCGTCGGCGGGGTCCTTGATGTAGATCGGCGAGCCGCTCATACCGGAAATAATCCCCGACTTCTCAAGCCCAAGCCCGCTGACTTTACACAGGATTACGTCCTGGTGAGGGTAGAAGTTGTGCATGACGCTGATGACGGTAACGTTGAATTTTTCGATTTTCGTCCCGGCCATGACCGTCAGCCCGTATCCGGTCATGCCGCGACGGAGTTTGGACTGGTGGAGATACTTATCCGATTTCGCCACGAACGCTTCGGCTTTGCGCAGACGGGCGTCGATGGAGTTGGTCTTCTCCGCGGCGGATGATTGTTGCGGGACAAGGAAGAACGCCAGGCACAATCCGATTAGCGTGTACCAATTACGCATTTTAAATACTCCTCAATATCGGTTTCCGATTGGAAGATGCTATTGATTCAGCGTCATTACAACAAGCGAAATCTTACGCGGGTGCAAAAGACATGCGTCGCTAAAGCGAGCACGCCAAAAGAACATAACGAAGCGTTCCCCCGTATTTTTTTGGCGTGCTCGCTTTAGCGACGCATGTTCTTTCGCAATGGGAACCCTTGACAAACACATACGTTATTGGATATATGGTCTGTTTCTCGAATGACTTGCATCGGGACGGAAACGCAAATGATAGATGTAAAACATCTGACGAAGCATTACGGTCGGACGGCGGCGGTGGATGATATTTCCTTTCACATCGACGCCGGCAGCGTGGTCGGCTTTCTTGGGCCTAACGGTGCGGGCAAAACGACGACGCTGCGGATACTGACCTGCTTCATGCCCGCCACGAGCGGATCGGCTTCGGTGGCCGGTTACGACGTCTTCAGCCAGTCGCTCCAGGTCCGCAGCCGGGTGGGGTATATGCCGGAGAACGTCCCGCTATATCCTGAGATGCGTGTGCGGGAATACCTGATGTTCCGAGCGGCCTTGCGAGGGATGAGGCATAAAAAGCGGTCGGCGGCGGTCGCCAGGGCGGCGGAGCGGTGCTGGCTGGTAAAGCCGGAAGACATGATGCGCCGGCGGATAGACCAGTTATCCCGCGGATACCGGCAGCGCGTCGGTCTGGCCGACTGCCTGCTGCACGAGCCGGAGGTGCTGGTGCTGGATGAGCCGACCATCGGGCTTGACCCGGCCCAGGTACGCGAGATGCGAAACCTCATCCGCTCGCTCGGCGAAAATCACACGGTCATCCTCTCCAGCCACATCCTCGCCGAAGTCGAGCAGATATGCAGTAAGTTGATAATTATCTCCGGCGGGAGGATCGTCGCGCAGGGCACGGCGGGCGAACTCCGCCGGAAGGTGTCAGGCCCGTCGCGCGTGTTTGTCGAACTGAAAGGCGGTCAACCGGAGCAAATGGCGGCGGCGGCGGCTGACATTAAAGGCGCGCTCGACGTGCAGCACACGCGGTCGGGAAACTGGACGCGAATGACCGTACAGTGCGCCGATGACAGCGACATC
>DAOVLS010000021.1 GCA_030631125.1 Planctomycetales bacterium | reverse complement strand
CCGAATCGGACGAAGGCGCACACTTCGTGATCCGGGTTGACCGGAAGACCGACCACGTGGTATTCTCGCTCGGGCAGAAGGGTTTCCGCGACAAGCAGATTAGCACCGACGGATACTGCGCCGTTGTCCGTTGCCGGGACGGCAAGGTTGTTTCCTGGAGCGTAGCCGGCGGGCGGAAACTGACCTTTCCGGGGCTCAGCGGCCAGTCCGTAACAGCGCCGACGGCGCCATCGAAAGACAGTTTCCGAAAAACGACAAACGAAGGTTCGGATAAAACAGAGTAAGGAGACTAAAAAATGTCAGCAACGAGAACAACAAGTGTGGTGTTGGCGGTGTTGGCCGCTGTGGTTTTGGCGTGGTCGATGGCCGGTTTTGCCGCCGACGCCCCGAAGGCAACCAACCTCGTCCCCAACGGCGAGGCGGAAAAGGGCGTCGCCGGAAAACTACCGGAAGGCTGGAGCCACTACGAGAACACCAAGGATGAGGTAGGCATAACCGACAAGGAGTTCTACACCGGCAAGCGATGCGCCTTTCTGAAGGTCCTCGGCTTCGGAAACGACGCCCGCGCGTGTACGGGCCTGGCCGTCGGAAAGACCAACGGATTCAGCGCGCCGAACGGCATCGTCGTCAAGGGCGATACGACCTATCATTACTCGTTCTACATCGCGGGTTACGGATTCAAGCGTAAAATCACCGCTTCCCCGTGGAGCTTCAACGAAGCCGGTAAGGAAAGGAACCGCAACATAAAAGGCGTAAGCGTCCTTCCCAGCGCCGAATGGACCAGGTACACCGGCACGTTCAAGACCAAGGCCGCCACTCGCAAAGTGGTGTTGATGTTCTTCGTGTACGGAATGGAAGACAGGGACCTGAAAGAAGGCGCTACGTTCTATGTCGATAACGTGTACCTGGGCGAGGCTGAACCTCCCGCAGCGGTCAAGGGCAGCGCCAGGATCAAGTTGCCGGCTCCTCCGGCTCCCCCGCCACCGCCGCCGGCCGGCGCGACGATAGGCTACAAGCCGATGCCGAAGGGCGCAAACTTCGTCCGCGTCTGGGACCTCGGAAAAAAGTACACCTACAAACACTACTGGCCCAAGAAACAGTGGGAGGACCGGGCCAACTGGATACAGGTGCCTTACGGTAAGACTGCCGACTACAAGTTCCGGGGCGACTGCATGCTCGAAGGGCCTAACTTCTGGATGTCGCTGCACGCCAGCGGGCACGACGCCTGCTTCCTCTACAACAAGACGGACGCCGAAGGAACCCCCTCCCGGCACAACGAGATGTACCGTTCCTACGACCAGCCGGGCGGGCTGAGGACCTACTGCGGCAGTTACGAGTACAACAAGATCATCAAAAACGAGCGCGGCGACATAATCGTTGAAAGCAAAACCAAGACTCGCACGAGAAAGGGAGTCGGCGTATTCCTGATTAATCGCTACCGCGTCCAGGCCGGCAAGCCCTGGCTGGAAATAGAACCGATGAACGAGATGGTTTCCGAACAGGGCATGCACGGCGAATCGAGGATTCACATCTCGCCCGAATCGCTTCCCGGCGGGCAGGATTTCCTTGCCGATGCGTGGAAAAATGACCCGCCCAAGAGCATATATCACCCCCACACCAGCCGGATGCTGCTCGACCTGATAATGGACGACGACTGCATCTGGGCGATGATGTGGAAGACGACCGGAAAAATACCGAGCAGCCATAAGCACCCTTACTTCGAGCACCGCTCGCGCAGCGACAACTGCCGGGGCGGGTATCCCGCAGGCTGGCAACGGATCGGCGAAGGTAAAAGCCCGCTGATTCTCACCTCCCCGTTCGTCAAGTACCGCAAAGAGAAGATGGTCCTCGGCGTCCTGCGGATCGGGCACTGGCACTATCAGAAGATCGGTGCAGCCGTTCAGGCCGACAAGGATTACAAGGGCCAATTCAAGTACGCCTATCTGCGCAAGGTCAAGAGTTCGCCCTTCTCGACGGGAAAACGATGGTGGCCGATGTATCCGGGCAAGTGGCGGATGATCGGATGCGTTGACGGTAAATACCACACGCAGAAAATTACCGTTACGAAGGACGACGTGGGCAAGTCGGAATTCACTTTCCGCAGCCCGCTGGCCGGTACGCTCGAATACGTCGTCTTCTATCTGTACGACCGGACGGACCAGACGCCAAAGGACGTCTTTACAATAATGGACATCTACCGCCAGAGTACCGGCGACAATAAGGCGAAGGAAACGGGTAAATGAGCACATTGACCGCTGGCGCGGCGCGGGCGAACATCACGCCTCCAGTCGGCGCCTGGACAAACGGCGGCGTGTCCATAGGCGTTACCAGCGAATTATTCGCCAAGGCGCTCGTCCTCGACGACGGGCGGACCAAAGCAGCGCTGGTAGCCGTGGATGTTATCCTCCTGGGCAAAAAGGTCGTAGCCGAGACGCGCGAGCGGATCGAGCAGACCACCGGCATCCCGGCTTCGAACGTTATGTTCGCCGCGTCACATACACATTCAAGCCCCATGAGCCTCACGCGCGAACCACTCTGCGCCACGGGTGGATATGCACCCGACCAGAGTTACGTGGATCAGTTGGTCGCCAAGATGGCCGGCGCGGTGGCAGAGGCCAATTCCCGCCTGGTCGAGGTGAGGATTGGCGTCGGTGAGGGCTGCGCCCCCTTCAACATCAACCGCTGGGTCCCCACGCCTGACGGACCCACCGGAGCCAAATGGGCGCCCAACCCCGACGGTCCCACCGACGAGACATTGTCGGTCCTGCGCGTGGACAGGATGGACGGCTCGCCGCTGGCTGTAGTGGTCAACTTCGCCGCACACGCCAGCGTGGCGAGCTGGGGGCGGTATTTCTGCGCCGATTATCCCGGCTACCTCCAGGAAACACTGGAAAATCTCTACGACGGAAATATGACGGCGATGTTCGTCAACGGCGCTTCAGGCGACCTGAAGATTAAGTGGCTGAAGGAAAAAGAAGACGGCTCGATCGGTTTTGCCTACGGCGACGCCAGGGCCGCTCTCCGATGGGGCAGAGTTATCGCCGGTGCAGCCCTGTCAGTAATGGAGCAGATAGAAACGACCGAGCAGGATTTGCAGATAAGTGCTTCAACCAGGGATGTTGATCTTCCCCTGCTCCCTCTACCTTCAGTCGAGGAAATCGAAAAACGTCTGGAAGCCAGGCAGAAGGCGGGCGAAGACACCCGCTGGGAAGAGCGGGTGCTTCCGACGCTGCGGGACGGAACCGCACCGACGACGATCACCGGCGAGGTCCAGTTGTTGCGAATTGGTAACGATGTCGACCTGTTGGCGGTTCCAGGCGAGTTGTTCACTGAGATAGGTCTGCGGATGCGCAGCGAACTGGACTGCAAGAACCTCTTTATCGTCGGCTACGCCAACGGCGATACGGGATACCTGCCTTCGGCGTCGAGTTGCCGCGAAGACGGCATGAAACCGCGCTATGACTGGCACGAGCTCCTCTGGTACCCTGCCTGCTTCTCCGAGGGTGTCGAACCGGCGCTTATGTCGGCTGCGAAGGAACTGTTCGGCGAGAAGGATGCATAACGGCAGCGAGGCCCTGACGCAGGCGAAGACGTGACCCGGCGGGGTGATTCGGTTACTATTTGATCATGTCAAGACCTCGATTCGGCACATTTACCGGCGGGATCGACCTTCCGGACGAGAGACCTATCCAACTGTTCAAGGAAGAATATGGGGACGATTCCCACGACATAGGGGCAGGGCAAATAGAGACACGACATCACAACGCCTTTTTCTGGCGTGAAGCGAAAGTGGGATTTCCAACAAATGACTAATGGCCAATGTATGAGGATGATCACATGCGACACCACACTGCGTTTATTTTGTCTTTAGTGGCGTCCGGCCTGATAGTTTTTGACGGGGAGCAGGTCATAGCCGAGGCGTCAAGGCGAGTGGTCCTGCCGGCTGAACTGTCGCTGCCGGCGATGACGAGTCCCAACGGCGTCCTTCACCAGTGGAATGAAATCGAGAGCAAGTTCAAGGCCGGCGATCCGTACATCCGCCGCTGGGTCAGCCGGACGATGGTCTCGGCCAAGGGATGGGCCGACCGCCCGGACAGTTACTACCTCGGCCTGTTTCGGCCGGAGTCGCCCTTCGGCCGCCACACCATCCGCTGCCCCTTTCACCCGCACATGCCCGGGTGGCTGCCTTTCGATTGGGACCCGGACCACCCCTGGCGGCTGACCTGCCCACTGTGCAAGAAGGAAGGCCGAAAACTGTACTACTATCCTAACGAGTTGTATCGCGACGACGGGAAAGGCTGCCGGCCGACCGACGATCTCTGGCAAAAAACCCACACGCTCGAATGGTCCGCCAAGCACGGGATTCCCTGGCAAAAGTGGGACGGGCGTACCCACTCGAGCCTTGACGGGTTTGCCTTTTTCTTCCGTGGTTACACCCAGTTTCGCATCTTCTGGGAACTGAATTTCCGCCGCGACATCCTCGGGAGGCTGTGCAGGGGATACGTCTTCGGCACCAGGCTATACCCGCCCGACAGTGCCGAGCGCAAGTTGGCCGACGTCTGCGCCCACAAGGCCAGGATAATCATGGTAACAATGGCGCGAGCCATCATGGGCGATCCGTACCTGCGGGACGTGCTGGATGTGGACGCCCGGCATTATCGCAAGGCGATTCGAGCTTTGGCGATCGGCCCCGACGGCAAGCCACTGCCATACAAGGAATATCCCGGCTACGAAAAGCGGGACGTCATATCCGACCATTCAGCCAATCATCCCAAACATCCTATCTCATCCGTCCGCGGACACTGGCGCAGGCAGATAACTATTTTCCCGGATCGTCAGTACTCTGCGTGGTCCCGCGCGTGGCTGGCGTCCTACGCGATGATACAAGGCAGTTTCACACCCGTTCAGCGGAAGGCCAAACTGACCGACCTGATCGAGCGGCTGCTGGTCTCGAAGGCAGGCGACGCCGAACGTCTGAAGAAAAAGGGCGGCCTGCTCAAACGCGGTGTAATCGAGCGCGGCATGCACCCCTACGACCTGACCATGCGGGGCAATATGGCGAGCGTATGCTTGAGCAATCTGGAGCTTGGCCTGATGCTCAAGGATCGGGAGGTTGTCCGCAACGTCGCCGACGACGTCTGGTACTACCTGCGGAACTATTTTACCGCCGACGGGCTGGGGCACGAGATATCGCCCAGCTATACGAATCTAGCACTGGCCCATATCAGGCAAACGCTGGCGGCGATAAACGGGATGACCGAAGGCTTTGGCCCCGGCGACTCCTTCTGGGACCCCAGGACCAAGGCGCTGAACCCCTACCTGGACCCGGCGCTCTCGGCGGCGGTCCATAGCACGCTGCTGAGCGTCCTGCCGGACGGGCGGTGCGCGGCATGGGCCGATTCGCATGTTACAACGACGCCGGTAATGAAATATATCGAGGACGTCACCAACGCCGCCGGCGGAGTCCCCGAGCGGTTCAAACCCTGGCTGGACGTCTCAAAGGACGCCAAAGGCAAGTTCCATATAACTCTCAAGAAGGAACTGACACTGCCGAGTTACATCCTCGGCTCCAACCGCCTGGCCGTGATGCGGGCCGGTGCCGGGTTGGACCAGACGTTCGTGTCGGTGGACTGTACCAGGTTTGGCGGGCACTGCCACACCGGCCCATTCAATCTGCTTCTCTACGGCGCCCGGCACGAGATGCTGTACGACCAGGGCTACATCACCGATACCACCCCCACCCAGCGCTGGATGGACAGCCCCGAGGCGCACAATACCGCGGTGGTGCGAATGGCCGACGGCAGCACCAGTCAGTGCGTAAAATGGCGAGGGTCATTGCGGTTCTTCGCCGACGAACCAGCAGTCAAGGCCGTCGAGGTGGCCGAAGAAGACGCTGCCCTTCTCAAGCCCGCCGGAAAGGACGCCATGTATCGGCGCACCGTAGTGCTCATGGCGGCGGCCAGCCCATACGTGGTGGATATATTCCGACTACGGGGCGGTACGACCCACGATTACTACGTCCACAGCCTCGGCCGGACGCTTACCCTCACCGGCGCGACGCTCAAACCGGTCGCCGACCAGAAACAATCGCTGTATGACGTCAGCGGCTTCGAGTACCGCACCACCACCGGCGCCAAGTTTCTCACCGGCATCAGCCGAACCAAAACCGACGGGACCTTCACCGCCGCCTGGAGCGACATGAGGGACTGGCGAACCGTCCCGCCGGAGATAGATAAAGACGCCGTTACGCGGGTGCGCATCCTTGGAATGGGCGGGACCGAAGTCTTCGTCGGCAATGCCCCCGGGCGGCGGTACTACAAGGGCGCGCGCGACCTCGCCGAGCGTGTAAAGGTCATGTGTGTTCGCCGCAAGGCCGAGGCATTCAGCGAAGTACCCGACGCATTTGTAGCCGTTATTGACGCGGTCCGCGGCAAGGCCGATAACATCAGGCAAATACGACAACTGAAGGTGCTCTCCGGCGACAAGACCGGCGTCGGCGTCAAGATTACCCGCCCCGGCGGCGTGGACTACATCCTGAGTACAACCCACGACGACGTGGCGACCGTCTTCGGTGATCTCGACTTTCGCCGCATCAGAACGATGACGCTGACAGGCAGGCTGGGTGTAATACGAATAGAACCCCGTAAGTCTCCCTCGTTGCTGCTGGTGCAGGGCAAGCACCTGGCCATCGGTAAAAGGAGCGTCAGCGCCGCTGCGGCAACGCTCGACGGGCGCCTCGTCGGCTTCAACAATAGCGACAGGGTGCTGACCGTTGCTTCTGACGCGGCGATTCCGACCGGGACGAAATTGGCTGGCCGCGTGCTGATCGTCCGCCACAAGCGTCAGACCGACGGCTTTACCATCCGCCGAATCGACAGACTCGGCCCCGGTCGCTACGCCATCGCCGTGTCCAACGTGGTGAGGCTGGCCCGGTGTATGGTCCGAGTCAAGTCGGTCACGGGCGAATTGATGGCCATTGAACCATCGCCAATAGTGCGCCATGAAGGCGACGACTTCTTTATGTACCGTGAAGACGCCACAGGCCAGGCGATCCTGCTGGGCCCCTATCGCGGCGGCCAGGTCGCACTGCCAAAGTCCGAAGACCTCAAGCCGGGAACTCGCCTGCTGATTACCGCCTTGCATGTCGGAGAGGACACCGTTTCGATCCCGGTGATCAGCCGGACCGGCAAAACGACCCGAACCGACAAGTGAAGGAAACAGGTATATGAGTGCCCCGGCGGGGTGATTTTGTTACTATTTGATCATGTCAAGACCTCGATTCGGCACATTTACCGGCGGGATCGACCTGCCGGACGAGAAGAACGCGACCATCGATTCACCCGTCGCACCGGTCGGACGGTTGAGTCGGCTTCGCGTACCGCTCGCGCCGACTGACGGACCTCCGGGGCGGGTAACAGTCCGCATCGGGCAGTACGTCTCCCGCGGCGAGAGACTGGCCGAAGCGACGAACGCCGACCAGGTGGATGTTTTTGCTCCCCTGGCCGGACGAGTGGCGGGATTCTGCGAGGTCTGGGTTCCCGCCGTGAGCGAAGTCGAACGGCCGTCGCATCCGACCGGCTGGCGGCGAAGCGACGCCGTCGAACTTACCGACCTGGACACCCCCGCCGACATCGGGTCGCTGACGGAAAATTACGACTGGCTCGCCGATGACGAACACTCCATCCGCCTGCGAATCGCCGAAGGCGGGCTGACAACCTTCCGCCAACCTGTTGTTCCGCTGGCGGGCTACATCGATTCAGCCAGGCAGGCGAAGGTCGATACGCTCATCGCCAACGTGATGGAGAACACTCCCTTCATCACCGCCGATCACCGCCTGCTGGCCGAGCGGAGCCTGGAAGTCGTCCGCGGGCTGGCGATCCTGGCCCGCGCCGTCGGCGCTTCCGATGTGATACTGGCGGTCGATCACCGCCGCACAGATGCCTACCGCAGGACCGTAGCGCCGGCCAGGCTCTATGGAATCAGTTCCATCGCCCTTGCCCATAAGTACCCCATCGGCGCAGAATCTATGCTGATAAAGGTTCTGACCCGCCGGCGAACGCCTCCCGGCGCGACCGGTCAGGCCGTCGGCGTGACCGTAACGGATGCCGCGACATGCCATGCGACGTACCGCTGGGTGGCGTGCGGCGAGTTACCCACCGCTCGCGTCGTTACTGTCGCCGGGCCAAATATCAGCAGCCCCGCCAACATGCTTGTACCATTCGGCGCTGACGTCGAGGATGTGCTTGACCTGGCCGGTATCAGGAGCGAAAGCAGATGCATTTACGGCTCGACGATGACGGGCAGGCAGGTCGTCGCCGGGGCCGTTACCGGCCCGTCGGCAAACGCCCTGCTTGCGCTGGAGAGTGAGCATCAGCCGACACCGACACCCTGTATCCGCTGCGGATGGTGCAGCGATAATTGCCCCGCCAGGCTGAACGTATCGGCCCTGAACGACGATTTTGAACTGGGCCGAGACGCCGCCGCACGCCGACACGGCGCAATGGCCTGCATTGAATGTGGAACTTGCAGTTACGTATGCCCGGCAAGACTGCCATTGATGCAGAGAGTCAGGCAACTGAAACAGGCTGTAGCCGGTAGGCTGGGACGGAGCAGAGCGGAGTCCCACCTGCAATCTCGCAAAAAGGTGGGACTCCGCTTCGCTTCGGCCCAGCCTACCACTACCACTGACAACCAACCGAATGAACCCGGATAATCGAAATAACGCAGCGGTAACAGGCGGGCCGACACTGCATGCGCCGTTTCTTCACGCGGCCGAGACCAGCAGGGGTATCTTTGTAACGATTTTCGTAGCGGCGTGTGTGCCTCTGGCCGCTGGGGTTGTGTTTTTCGGGTGGCGTGCGCTGCTTGTGGCGGTTTTGAGCGTCGCCGGATGCGTTGCGACCGAATCGGCGTATTACCGCGTTACGCGAACGCCCGCCCTTATGGGCAGGATGCACGCCGCCGTTACGGGTTTGCTTCTGGCGCTGACGCTTCCGGTAAGTGTGCCGTGGTACGTCCCGTTGGTCGGGGCGGTCTTTGCAATCATCGTCGGAAAGGCTATCTTCGGCGGGGTCGGACATTTCCTCTGGCAACCTGCGCTTGTGGGCCGACTGGCCGTTGCGGTAATCTTCGCGCCGCCTGTATTCGGCGCAAACATGCTAAGCCCGCCGGAATGGGCGCTGCTTGCGCGGGACCGGATCGTCATGGGGGACGCCCACAGCGACCGGCCCGTAAGCACATATCGCCGGTGGCGCGGCACGCCGGCGCCGTCAGGGGCCGATGCGTTCGCATTACCACGCCCCCGAAGCCGAATGAGGGAACTGACGCTTCCGACCGATAAGCCTCCAACGTCGATTACATCGACTCTGCGCCACATGCCGCCGGGGTGGGACCTGATCTGCGGCGCACACGGCGGGGGAATCGGAGAAACCTGCGCGATCGCCATTATCATCGCCGGACTGTACCTGATATACCGCAATTACGTCAGGGGGTACCTGCCGGGAATGTTCATCCTTGCCGCCGCCGCTACCGTCGCCATCGCGCCGGTCCGCACCGGCGACGGCCTGGCGTGGCAGTGGTTTCCCATCGTCAGCGAAGGTTTCGACGTCGGGTTCACTTACATCGCCTACCACCTCTTCTGCGGCGAACTGCTTCTGGCGGGATTCTTCCTGGCCGGCGAGATGACCTCACGCCCGGTAACCGCCCCAGCCCAGGCTGTCTTCGGATTACTCTGCGGGGCCGGTGCGATATTGCTGAGGCTGTACCTGCCCATACCCATACCCGCATACGCCGCCGTATTGATTTGCAACACCCTCACGCCGCTGCTGGACGCCGCCATACGACCGCAAATGTTCGGAAGGAAAAGAAGAAGAATTAGTCCACAAATTACACGAATTACACGAAATTTTTAAAAACAGACAAAAAAACAGTCTTTGTTTTTTTATCCGTGTAATTCGTGTAATCCGTGGACTATTTCTTCTTTTTTAATTCGTGGACTAAGAACAGAACGACTCCCACCACAGGCCAGAGCGCCCATGCCCAAAGCGGTGTCGGATACCAATTTGCAGCCCTTGCGGCTGCTGACTCAAAGGCGCATGTAGCCGGCGACGCCCACCATAGCCAGCCGACCGACCCGGCGGCGGTCAATTCGGCCAACAGGTAATACATCACCGGCATGCCAACGGCAACCAATGCTCCCGCCAGTGTAACCACCGTGACAATCGCCGCCCGCCCGGCTTGCACCCATAATCCCAGCCCCAACGCCCCAACCGCTACGGCTGACAGGTACAGAAGGCTTCGGATTACGTCCGTCGCCGTCGCGTCGGACAGATACGCGGCAACGACATAAAGTGGAACGCTGACCGCCAGGAAAATGACATATTCAACAACGGAGCGGAACAGGAACACGCCTATTCGGCGGTATTGTCGCCGCCCCACCAGCAGAGGCCAGAACATTACCAGGAAGACCGCCTGGGTCGAGATGAGCATCTGAAGCGCCGGCGGGCCGGTCCGGGTTCCCATCTGATGCGCCGGCAGGAAAAACTCCCAAAACGCCCCGGCCGCCAGGGCAAGCAGCGAAACTAACAGAAACACCGCGCCCGCCGCCCGCCATCCGTACTTGGAAGGGCAGTGGAGGCGCTCGTCAGTAGCGTCGGTAATATGGTTCATCGTGCCGTAAATCTATCTCGCGGATACCGTCAAATCGCCCGCCGTTGCCGGCAACGACCTTGTCCAGGCCGGTAATTTTCACAGCGGGGCTTACGCAGTAGTCCAGGTCGTCAAGTGGAAACCGCCCGAATAATATCTTCGTCCGCCTCAAGCCACCGGCGGAAGCGTACATAATCAGGTGAGTCCTGGCGTTGAGAATTTTGATTTCAATAGGATTGATCAGGGAAATGTATGGTTTGTCTTTAATCAGCCCCAATAGTTTCAGTGCGTCGGCGAGTTGCGGCGAGTCCCATTTCTCACCCGCCGGCGGAGGATTGGTGGTAATTTCGAGTATTCTGACAAAGTCGCCGGCGTTGGGCGGACGCGGCGACAGGGGCAGGACCACGCCCTCGGCATCGACCACGCGAACGTCCGCCGGCGACAGCGGCGTAAAGGCGACCATCGCAAAAGGACGCCGGAAATCAGCACGGACCTCAACGGTTCCGTCATCGCGCTTGACGACCTTGTGGACTTTCGATATCCAGGGATTTTCGGCGGCGGCATTGAAGACGTCCTGAGCAAGATTATCGTCGGGCACACCCCCGTCCCGCACGACTGTCTGGATGTCGGCGACTATCTTCCTGGCGATGCCGCCCGGTAGCCATTCCGGCGGATCGACCAGGCAAACGCGGACAGGACTACCAGCGGGGTGCGTCGAGGAATTCAGGACGTTTTGACGCAGCAGGTACATCCCAACGACAACAACCGCAACGGCAGCGAGTGAAAAAGCAATTTTCACACCTACGGCAGCGCCGGCGGACAATGACTCTTCAGCCTGATCGTTCTCGATCTCGGTTTTACCCTTACTTTTGTCCTTTGCTTTGTCTTTATTTTTATCTTTATCTTTTGTCTTTTTCGACATTCGTGATTATTCCCCTGCCTTCCTCATCGCCAACCTCACGATTTGATCGCACAACTGCTCGAAACTGATGCCCGCAGCGGCTGCCGCCTTGGGCAGCAGCGAATGGCTGGTAAAGCCCGGAATCGTGTTGACCTCCAGCAGCCAGGCAGTCCCATCATCGTCAAGGATGAAGTCCGCCCGGCTGAAATCCTTGCAGCCCAAGGCTTTATGCGCCGTCAAGGCCGCCGCCTGAAGATGCTGTTCAATTGCCGGAGGCAGTTGCGTATCAAATATAAACTGCGTGGCGTCGTCGTCGTACTTGGCGATATAATCGTAAAACTCCCTGGCGGTGCGGATTTCAATCACCGGAAGGGGTTTGTCGGCCAGGACGCTGACTGTCATCTCTTTGCCGGGGATGAACGCCTCGACCATCGCCCCGCCGTCGATAGTTAGCAGATTTTGCAGGGCAGCGTCGCGCGTTACCTCGTCGCGGGCGATGGTAATATCGACGCTGGAGCCGCCGGCGACCGGTTTTACCACGCACGGCAGCGGTAATTCGCACCTGTGAGCAGAACTGTCCGAGCGGTCAATTATCACCCACTCCGGCGTAGCCAGCCCGACCCGGCGGAAGAGACGCTTGGAGGCGTCCTTGTCCATTGCCAGTTCCGAAGCGGCCGGACCTGAACCGACATAGAGAAGCCCGCGCTGTTCGCAGAGGCGCTGGACCTGGCCGTCTTCGCCGAACGTCCCGTGCAGCGCGATGAATATCGCGTCGATGCCTTCGCGGTCGAGTGCGGAAGTGTCGTCGGGGGAAATATCGGCTGTGGTAACGTTATGCCCGCATCGCTTCAGGGCCTTGGCAACTTCCCGGCCCGACATTATGGACACTTCCCGCTCGCTGCCGGGACCGCCCATCAGGACGGTTATATCTAACAAGTCGGTTCGCATATTTATTTCCCGGAGATTCGCTTCGCTCATCTCCGGGCTTTGGAAGTGAACACTATCAGCACAAGCGTTAGAGGCGGACATGGTTCACCAGACCTCGAGTTCCAGTTCGAGATAGACTTCCAGGCGTTTATAGACGGTCTCTCGAATGATGTTGATGAGTTTCAGCACATCCGAAGCCCGCGTTTTCGGCTCTGCGATGATGAAGTTGGCGTGCTTGTCCGAGACATACGCCCCGCCGACGCTCCGGCCCTTAAGACCGGCCTTGTCTATCAGCGCCCCTGCCGACAGGCCTCGGGGATTCTTGAAAATGCACCCGGCGCTCCGCCGCGCCAGCGGTTGGGTGTTCTTCTTGTAAATCCAGATTTGCTTTACCTGGTTAAGGACGCGATGCGGGTCGTCAGCCAGGAGTCGGAACTCAGCGCCCATGATAACCGTTGACGTGATGTTCGTGCAGCGATACCCGAACGTCAGTTCACCCCTCATGCGCGTGAACGCCACGCCGTCGGCATCCATCAGGTGTACGGTCTCGACGATGCTCCCGATGTCGCCAAATGCCCCCCCGGCGTTCATCCTGACCGCCCCGCCGACGCTTCCGGGAATCCCGGTCAGGCATTCCATCCCGCTTTTACCCTCACGGACGCAGCGCAGCACCAGGCGGCTGAGGTCCGCCGCAGCCCCGGCCTTGACGCCTTCGGCGGTGAACGTAACTTCGCTGAATCTCTCGCCTGTAACGTGAATCACAGCCCCCCGAACGCCGGAATCATCAACGAGCAGATTCGCGCCGGCGCCAAGGACATGAACCGGTATTTCGTTTTCCCGGCAGCGTTTCAGGACATCGGCCAACTGTTCCGGCGAGGTCGGCTCGATGAAATACTGCGCCGGCCCGCCGATCCGGAACCATGTGTACGGCGCCATCGGCTCTTCGGTTTTAACGATCTGTTCCAAGCCGGCAAACAATTTCATCGGCAACCTTCCATATGTCGCCCGCACCCATCGTGATTACCATGTCGCCGGGGGCGAGAGACTTTTCGAGATGTTCGGCGATCAGTTCAAACGTCGGCAGAAAGACCGCATCCCCGCCGTTGAGCCGAATCTGCGCGACGAGGTCCTCGGCGCAGATGTGTTCCTTTTCACGCTCGCTGTCGCGGACGAAATAAATCTCCGGTACAATAATCTTATCGGCCAGGCCGAAACTTCGCGCAAAGTCTTTAAGCAGGAATCGCGTCCGCGAATGCTGGTGAGGCTGGAAGATGCACCACATTCGGCGAGGGGCGAAGAACTCCGTAGCCGCTCGCAGCGTAACCTGAATCTCGGTGGGATGATGAGCGTAATCATCGACCACGGTAACGCCGCCGAGTTGCGCCTTTACGGTCATCCGGCGGTCGATTCCCTCGAAACTTCCGACGGCCGATGCGATTTCGTCCGGCGTCAATCCCGCCTGGAAGAGCAAAGCCGTAGCCGCCAGGGCGTTATAGACGTGGTGCAGGCCCGGAATCTGCAATGCGATCCGGCAGAACTTTCGCCCGCCCACCAGCACGTCGAAGCGGAATCGGCCACGGTCGGCCGTCAGGTTCGACCCCCGCCAGGTGCACTGATCGTCCAGCCCGAACGTCTGCACGTCGCAGGTCGCATCTCGCACAGCCGACGCCACGCTGCGATCTTCGCCGTTGGCAACCAGCAGGCCACGGGACGGAACCTTCGCCGTAAAGGCGCGAAACGCCTCGATAATCGCGTCGAGATTCTCGTAGCAGTCCAGGTGGTCTTCCTCGATATTCAGGATGGCTGACAGCGTCGGCGACAGGTCGAGGTATGAGCGGTCGAATTCGCAGGCCTCAACCACGAAATGCTCACCTGAACCGATCCCGCTAGGACCGCCGAGTTGATCGCAAGTCGCGCCGACCACGAAGGACGGGCTTTTTCCCGCCGCTGTCAAGGCGTAGGCGACCATGGCGGTGGTGGTACTCTTGCCGTGCGTACCGGCGATGGCAATGCCTTCGCGGTCGCTCATCAGTCGTCCGAGCATCCGGCTGTACCTGACCACTTCGCACCCGGTCTGCTCGGCCGCCAGCAGTTCGGGATTGGCCTGATGTATCGCCGCCGAATACACGACCAGGTCGCAGTCCTGCGGGATGTTCTCCGCTCGCTGGCCTATCGCCACTTCGGCGCCGTGAGCGGCGAGGCTATCAAGCGTCTCGGAAGGAACACTGTCGGAACCGCTGACAACGGCGCCGCGCATCATCAGCAACTGCCCCAACGCGCGCATTCCAACGCCGCCTGCGCCGATCAGGTGCACACGCCTGTCAAGCCAGACAGACTCACCCTTGCGAACCTCCGAAGATGTACCGGGTTGATTTATCATCGCTTTGGTCATGGTATTACTTTTCGCACCTGTCTGTCAAATGTCGCTCGATCCGTGAGACGGCAGGCTCCGGGACGAAGCGGAGCGAAGTCCCGGCAACTCATGAAAGGTGGGACTCCACTTCGTTCCGTCCGGAGCCTACCCCTGACTCAACCATTGCGCGATGCGTTCGGCGGCGTCCGGGCGGGATAAACCTTTGGCCGACGCGCTCATCGCTTCGAGTTGCTCCGGCTTGCGCATAATCTCCAACAACGTCGTTCGCAGCGCGTCGGCGTTATCGGCTGAATCGTTGACTATCACAGCCGATCCGGCGGAAACCATTTCGGCGGCGTTACGCTCCTGCTGGCGGTCGCGGTGATAGGGAT
>DAOVLS010000235.1 GCA_030631125.1 Planctomycetales bacterium | reverse complement strand
ATCGGCGGATGCCTGGGAAGCAGCACTGTTACCAGTTACATCGAATCCGTAACCGGCGTGGCGGACGGAGCAAGGACGGGGCTGGCGGCGGTTATCACCGGAATTTGCCTGCTGGCGGCAATGTTCTTCGGGCCTCTGGTGCAGATGGTGATGGGCGAATTCGGTATTGGAAAATATCCGATGATCGCACCGGCTTTGATTCTCGTCGGCGCGATGATGATACGGGCCATGCGCGACATCAACTTCGACGATGCGACCGAATACATCCCCGCCTTCCTGACGATGATAACAATGCCGCTGGCGTACAGCATCTCGGCGGGTATCGCGATAGGCTTCGTCTCTTACGCCTTCGGAAAACTGGTTACCGGGCGAATCAAGGAGTGTCCGATTATCGTCTATGTCTTCGCCGTACTGTTCGTTATCCAGTACGCATTCGTAATGAAGTAAAACCGCACCGGACTGATATTTTACCACAGAGGCGTAGGGTGTGCAGGTTCTGTTTCCTGCACACGCGATTGGTAGGCCAAGGATTCCGTGTGCAGGAAACAGAACCTGCACACCCTACAGCTACAAACTTACCCGACCTTCATCCCCGTGATTTCCGGTGCGCCTTCGCGGAGGCGGTTTATCGCTTCGAGCAGGTGCGTCACCCTGGCGGAAATCCGCAGCGTTACGGTCGAGCAATCGTTCTCGAAATCGCACGAATATCCCAGGTTGATTACTTTGACGTTCCGCCCCGCAAGTAGTTTTTCGTAACGGCTGATGGTCTCGGGCGAGGTCCCCGGGACGTCAAGTTTGATTTTCTTGGTGATCCTGACGGGGATTCGACGGTCCACGAAGTCCAGCACGATCAGCGCGAACAGGACGATAACGACGGCGACGAACGAGACGGTGAACATTCCGAAGCCCGCCCCAAGTCCGATGGCGGCGGTGCACCACATGCTGGCCGCCGTGGTCAGCCCGCGAATACCCACGCCGTACTGGATAATCGCCCCTGCACCCAAAAAGCCGATGCCCGCCATCACGCCGTAAGCGACCCTGGCAGGGTCTATCCGAATCGACAGGTTCGCGCCGGTCTTTCCGAACACATGCTCGAAATGCAGCGAGACCACCATCGCCATGGCCGACCCCAGCGCCACAAGCATGTGCGTTCTCAGCCCCGCCGCCCGACCGTGCTGCTTCCGCTCCAGACCGATAAGCCCACCAAGCACCGCAGCCACAAGCAGGCGGACGATTAACTCGCGTTCCCACGGGCCTATGATGAACCCGTCCATAATTGCCGCTAGAGTCATGTGATTTTCCCCTTACCGCCGGCGGCGGGGTGGGGCCTTGACCGGCGATCGCGCGCTTTTACCAGCGCCGCGGACCGGTTTGAGTACGCGAAGGGCCTTGTTCAGGTCGGCGACCTTGAAAATGGCCGTCGTCTTTCCGCCACGCGCCCCGCCGGTGCAATAGGCGTAATTGATGTTGATGTGCTCGGCGGCGAGTTTGTCCGCCACCGCTGCGAAAACGCCCGGCTTGTTGGAAATGTCCAGCGCCAGCACCTCGGTCTCGGTGAACTGGTCGTGCGCCCGCCCAAGGACGCGGCGGACCTTCCCGGCCTCGTCGGTGCAGACGATCCGCAAAACGCCGTGCTCGCTGGAATCTACAAGCGTCATGGCTATCATATTGACCTTGGCCTTGGCCAGGGCGCTCGTTACCTGCGCCAGCACGCCGGGCTTGTTGACCAGGAATATCGAAAACTGTGTCTCTACTCGCATCGCTTCACCTCAATCAAACATTTGTATTGAGTATATCCGCACGCCGGTGAATGAGCAAGCAGCCCTTTCATTGGCGCGAAAGTTGCGTTAGTATCCGTCTTTCACACAGCGAAACGAGGCGAATAAAGTGAACGACAACGCAAACGAAGACAACACCGGCGGGCTGGACGATGCACTTCAGCGCGAGATAGACGAGGCCCTTGGCGGCAGAAACGTCGAGGAGATATCCGACGAGACGGTCATGTCGATGCCGTCGGCCCGACCCATCGACGGACAGGGCGAGGTTGCGCCCGGGCAGGTCCGCAGGGGACTGGTCATCGACGTTGACCCCAAGGGCGTGCTGGTGGAACTCGGCGGGAAGGACCAGGGCGTGGTCGCCCTGGAGCAGTTCGAAGAAGAACCCGTCGCCGGCGACCAGATCGAACTGGAAGTCGCCCGATACGACCGCAACGAAGACCTGTGGGTGCTGTCGCGCAAAGGCGCCGTCGAGCGCGCCAGTTGGGACAACCTCCAGGAAGGTCAGACCGTCGAGGCGTTCGTCGAGAAGGCGAACAAGGGCGGGCTTGAGGTCAAGTTCAGCGGCATCGACGCCTTCATGCCCATCAGCCAGATAAGCCTCTATCGCGTCGAGGACCCCGCCGAGTTCGTCGGGACCAAACTCCGCTGCCAGGTCGTCGAGTTCGACCCGCGCGACCGGCGAGTGATCGTATCGGCCCGCGCGGTGCTGGAACTTGAGGCGCAGGAAAAACGCGAAAAACTCCTGGCCGAACTGGCTGAAGGCGACATCCGCGACGGCGTGGTCAGCAATGTGATGCCCTTCGGGGCGTTCGTCGATCTCGGCGGCGTCGATGGGCTGGTGCACATCTCGCAGATGAGCCACGTCCGCATCAAGGACCCGTCCGAACTCGTCAAACCTGGACAGAAGGTGCAGGTCCAGGTCCTGAAGATCGACCGCGAAGCCGACAAAATCTCGCTGGGGATGAAGCACCTCCAGCCGGACCCGTGGGACGGTGCGGCTTTACGATTCGAACCGCAGAGCGAACATACCGGACGGGTTACGCGAATCGCCGAATTCGGCGCGTTCGTGGAACTCGCCCCCGGCATGGACGGGCTGGTGCACGTATCGGAACTTTCCGACCGGCACATTCGCGCGGTCGGCGACGTCGTCGAGGTAGGACAGGTCGTCCGCGTCCGCGTGCTGGAAGCCGACGAAGAGGCCCGGCGAATCTCCCTTTCGATGAAAGGTTTTCTCCAGGACGAAGAATCGCCCGACGAACACGAACAGGCCCCGCCGACGACAGAAAAAAAACGCGAAAAACCCCGACGAGGGGGATTGGATTGAAGAAAGGTCGTAGGTCATAGGTCGTAGGGAATAGGGAAAAACAGACTCACGTCATACGTACTACTACTCCGTAACAATTAAATGACGTATTCAGGCCGTGCGAAATTATCAACATTATTGCGAAGCGGCAAGCCGCACGGCTTGCCGCTTCGCAATAACGCTACCTGTCAATCAAGGTGTTACAAAATACTATTATGCTCTCCACAAACGACACGATTGTAGCGGTAAGCAGTGCTGCGGGTAATGCGGGGCGGTCCATCGTGCGCCTTTCCGGGCCTGATGCAATCAGGCTGGTCGGCGGCGTCTTTTCCGAACCGCTGGGCGAACTGCCCGGTTTTTGCAGCCTCGACGGGACCGTCGCGGTCAAGGCCCCTTATCCCGTTACCGTGCCGGCAAGAGCGTACCTTTTCCGCTGCCCGAGGAGTTATACACGACAGGACGTTGTCGAACTGCACCTGCCGGGCGAAGTGGTCGCCTCGGTTGCCTGCTCTGCCCTGATCGACGCCGGCGCACGCCAGGCCGATGCGGGCGAGTTCACCGCGAGGGCGTTTTTTTCGGGCCGGCTTGACCTTGCATCGGCCGAGGCCGTCGCCGACGTTATAGATTCCGCCGCCGACGCGCAGTTGCGATCAGCCGTCGGCGTGCTGGACGGGGCGCTGTCGCGCCTGTGCAGACCCGCCGCAGAAACGCTCACCGAAGCACTGGCCACAACCGAAGCGGCCATCGACTTCGCCGATGAGGATTTGCAATTGGCCGGGGCTGCCGAGTTGGCTGCGACGGTGCGAAAAGTCGCCGACGACCTGTCCGGCGTCCTGGCGACTTCGGGCAGATGGTCATCCGACGGAAATGAAACCCGCGTCGCCATCGCAGGTCGACCCAATGCCGGAAAAAGTTCGCTCCTGAACGTACTCAGCGGAATCGACCGGGCGATTATATCGGCCCTGGCGGGAACGACACGCGACGTGCTGACCGCGCCGGCTACACTGGCCGATAACCTCGAAGTGATGCTGCTGGACGCCGCAGGACTGGAAGCAATCGCCGAAGATACCGACCCGCTGACCCGTGCGACCCATTCAGCCGCCCGCCAGGCAGTCGCTTCAGCCGAAGCCGTCCTGTTCGTCATCGACGTATCCGCCGCCGATCACGAAGCCGACCAGCGCCTCCTCGACGAGATAATCAAACTCAACCGCCGAGCGCCCCTGCTGATACTCGCCAACAAGATCGACCTGTGTAACTCCGCACGGTCCGGTAACAAAAGCCGGCAGATGAGCGCAGCAAATCTGCCGGAAATGACCGTCGCCGCTCTGCCTCGCCGCTTCGCTAAAGATGTTTTCCCCATAAGCGCCTTGACGGGTGCGGGATTGGATAATCTCCGTAAGGTTCTCGCCGAGCGTTTGGGTTCATCGTCTGCCCCCCAGCCGGGCGGGCTTTTACTTCACGACCGTCAGCGTCGGACCATATCCGCCGCCGCCGATGCCGCCCGCCGGTCAGTCGATCTCTTTCAGTCGGCCGGTGAGATAACAGACGTAGCCGAACTCGCCGCAGTAGAACTACGCTCCGCCCTCGCCGCCCTGGCCGAACTCACTGGGCAGGTCGTTACCGAAGACATCCTCTCAGCCATCTTCTCCCGCTTCTGCGTGGGGAAATAATCCGGGCGGGTACCGTGGTCGCGGTGTTTGCGACCACGTTAACGTCTGCGCATCCGCGTGGTCGCAAACGCCGCGACCACGGCACCCGTCTTTTAGTTTTTAAGCATATCGTTAATCT
>DAOVLS010000374.1 GCA_030631125.1 Planctomycetales bacterium | reverse complement strand
CTGCCACTTGCGAGAGAAGGCCAGGATGTTGTTGCGGATGACGTTGTCCTTGCCGTAGTGCTGGTGAAACGATCCTGTCCGGGTGTTGTACACCACGTTGTTTTCCATGACGATGCCGGTTGAGCCTTCGTCGGTGTACAGGCCCCATCCGCCATAATCGTAACTTCGCACGTTGTGGATGAGGTTGCCCCGGACGACTGTTCCGGGAGAGACGCCCAGTGTGTACACCCCGCCCATGTCGCTGAGGACGCCCTGGCCGATCTTGTGTATGTGATTGGATACGACCTCGTTGTGGTGGGCGTAACTCTTGCCGTAACCCCACGTCCAGCCGACGCTGAAGCCACTGTAGTAGAAGTCGTGGATTTCGCAATGCTCGATGAGGTTGTGGTGGCTTTTCCCGATCCACACGCCGATACCCGCCGGGTGCAGTCGCCCGCCTCGGGCTATCAGGCAGTTGGTTGCGCGGTTATGCGATGCGGCTGTCTCGTCGGTCAGCGCGACGGTCTGGCCGGGGCGTTTCGACCAGCCCTTCGACGACGTCGTGCCGATGTACACCCCGCCGGCACCAAGATCGGTCAGTTCGCAATTGGCGATGACGTTTTCCTTACACGCCAGGCCAAGCCTGATTCCGTGCTGGCTTGTGTGTTCTATCCTGCAACGGTCGAACGTGCAGTTCCTGGCGGCCTCGGCCTCGACGGCGCCGGAGAGAAACACTTCGGCCTGCGAGCAGTTGTATCCGTTGGGCGGCATGTTCCAGTTGGTGTGAGCAAACGTCAGGCCTCGGAATTGAAGATGCTCGACCCATCGCTTTGCCTTCACGTCGCCTTCCAGAACCATCAGCCTATCCAGGCGCGGAGCGACGACATTGGCGGTCTGCGGCTTCTCGCCCTTGCGCGAGACGTAGGTCAGCAGCCCGCTCTTGCGATCCAGATACCACTGCCCCGGCCGGCCCAGCGATTCCCTGACATTCAGCAGCAGATACCGATAGCCCTTTCTGAACTGGTGCCAGGATGCCTTCGCCAGCGTTCTGCCGGTAAGCGAGACGACGTGCTTGCCGGTGTCGATACCGTCGATGCCGAAGCGCGATACGGACCAGAGGTGAAAGATCAGTATTTCCACGTCATCGCGGTTTTGCAGGTCTTCGGGAATGTCGCCGGCCTTGAAACCGAACTGATCGGGGCCTTGGCCTGGACCCTTGTCCCCTGCCCGGTCCGACGGAGGCAGCGATTTGGCGACCTGGTAGTAACCCTTGTCGGGCAGGCGCGGGCGGTAACACCTCTGGCCGTTCACGAACAACTGCGAAAACTCCCACTTTCCCTGCCTGACCTTCGGCAGTTCCAGTTCCCAGAAGCCCTTCTTGTTGACTTGCCAGCCTGCCAGGGCCGTTCCGCCCGACAGGATGGGTTTTTCGTTGCGATAGGCCTGGTACACGACCGGCGCTCCTGCCGAGCCGGAATCGTCCGGCCCAAACACCAGCGGCCGGGACAACTCGTAGGTCCCGCCGCGTAGAATAACGCGGATCGGCTTGTCGAGGCGGTCCCTGCCTGCCTTGAACGCCCTTATTGCCTTCTGCGCCCGCGCGACGGTAGCAAAAGGCCCGTCGGTGCCGGCGGCGTTCGGATCAGGCAGCGAGCCGCTGAATGTATCCTTCCCGCGGGGCGAAACGTAGAAGTCTCCCAACGCTCCGGCTGGTGAGGCGAAAACCACCCCAAGTCCGGCGACCACCATCAACAAGACTAAAATGATAAGACTCACACCGTGCGGTTCAGTCATCTGCAATACTCCTTGTCTGGAACTGGTTTCATAACCGTTTTTGCCGGCCCGAAGGTCGTAACATTATGGGAGAGTATCTCATGGAACCGGCGCGGTCAACACAGTGACGGTTCCTTTACGGTTGTCAGTCACGATGAAAAAAGGGAACGTCAATCACGCTGTTTTCGCGTCTGGCTTGTTCGGCGGCGAATGCCATCAGGTGGGTCTCCAGCGTCTCGGCTGGGCCTGAAAGGATTTTCGACGGGTCGCCTGCCGCCACTGCTGCGATGAAGCCGCTCATCAGGCCGTAATCCCCCCCGCCGTGACCGCCGAGAATCGAGGCATCGGCAGAGTCGGTGTCGATTACCTCGGTCGTGTCGGTGAGGAAATCGAACAGCGTTATCTTCGAGCCGTCGCCGTAAATCTCACCGCGAGTCCCGAATATGTGCGTCTTTCGATGCCCCGCCTCGTTGAACGCCGTCATTATGAACGAGGCCGTCCTGCCGCCTTCAAAGAGCATGTTGACGACCTGGTTATCGACTACGTCGTTGTCGCACTCATAGACGCATCGGCCATAAGGACCGTCGCGGAGCGCCTGGGTTACGCCTTCGGGCGTTACGTCGGGCGTAAGGACATCGACAGGCCAGCCAGTCTTGCCCCGTTCCAGCATGCCCAAGTAAATCTTTTTGGCTGAGTATGGGCAGTCGGCTTCGACGGAACATTCGAGGCAGCGGTCGGCTGCACCGGCGGGTTTATTTTCCTTCCTGAAATGGAACAGACTTCCGAAGGATGAGACCTTCAGGCAGCGGGCGTCCATGACGTATCGAATCCAGTCGAGGTCGTGGCAGGACTTGGCAAGCAGCATTGGCGACGAAGCCGCCTCGTTGCCCCAGTTTCCACGGACGAATGAATGGGCCTGGTGCCAGTATCCGACCGGTTCGAGGTGCTGGAGGCTGACGACTTCGCCGATAGCGCCGGAATCGACAACGGCCTTGAGTTCCTGCGTGTACCTGGTGTACCGCATAACGTGGCAGACGGCGAAGATGATCTTGTTTTTGACGGCAGCGGCGACTATCCGCCGGCAGTCGGCTTCGTTCGGCGCCATCGGCTTTTCAAGCAGCATGTGGTAACCCTTGGCCGCGAAGGCGACAGCCGGGTCGGCGTGCATGTTGTCCTGCGTAGCAATGATAACAGCGTCGGCGAACCGTTCGCGTTCGGCTGCGGCCTTCCAGTCCGTAAAGACATTCTCCGACGGGATGTTATGCGTCTCGACCAGCCGGTTTCGGTAAAAATCCCTCGGTTCCGCCACGCCGACCACCTTCGCCAGATCCGGGTGCTCCGTCGCAAATGTCGCATAACCGCTGCCACGACCACCGCCGCCGATAATAAATAACTTTACAGGATTCATGTTATTTTTCCTTTCACTGTTAGGCTGGGACGACAGGCCCGCCTTTTT
>DAOVLS010000157.1 GCA_030631125.1 Planctomycetales bacterium | reverse complement strand
TGTCTTTGAGGCGATACAGGGCTGCTAAAGCCTTGAATGATACTCCGTCGTATTTGACGACCTTTTTCCCGGAAGACTCTATCGCCACATCAATCACGCGGCCTCCGAGAAGTACCTTCGAACCGCTGTAATTCTCGCCGGAAATACGCGTCATCTCGGCCTTGGGGTGTTTCGCATCGTGCGGGAAGATTACAGTAACAATGTTCCGCTTGCCCTTCTCGTCGGTGTCGTATGTGCCGTAGAGGTACTTACCTACCCAGGGGCGCGTTGGGCCGCCCGCCCAGAACAGACCGTCCTTGATACTGACCGAGGACGGAGCCGTGCCGAGGAAGATTGTCAGAAACACATCGTGTTTGCTGAATGTGTAACCCTTCGGGCCGATCTTCCACTTGTATTCAGCCTTGCCGGAAACGGTAGTGCAGGCGTCCGAGGTTGGGTGCAAGGCAACGTTGACCTTGCTTGAGGATTTGTCGGCGTTCACCTCGTCGAAGACAACCCAGTAGCCGCACCGGCCGTCCTGGGGATGGACGAAGCAGAAATTGCGCCGGTGCTTGCCGTTGGGCAGGGCATCTTTCGAATACCCGCTGGCATAGTCGAATCGCGGCGCGGTGAACGCTTCGGTGATGCCGCCGCCGTCCTTGCGGACATGCTCTGCCCCGTCAATCAGCACTACGTTACCCAGAACGGTGGGAGGGCCTTTTGAACCGTGGGCGTATGGCTTATGGAAATAGCAATAGCCCGTGTTTCGCAGGACGTTTTCGCCGTAAGCGCACAGGTGCAGCGCGTTGGTTTCATGGTGTGCATGGCCGTCGTTATGCCCGATTGTGTTGCTCCAGAGAGCGCCCATGAGGGATTTATCGGAGGGATTATCTTCCCAGAATGCGGCGCAGCCGTCGGGCCAGACATGGCTGAGCGGCTTGAGAGGTTTCGGGGTCGGCCATTCGGCAAGGACATAGTACATAAGCCGGCCGGGAGGTAGCCGACCCCCTATGAACCATGCGGCGTTGCCTCCGGCCTTTTTCGAAAATCGGGATGCACAATAGGTGGTAATACCCGGAGGTTCAGCCCGGGTGGGATTCGAATCCCCAAATGAAATGAACTTCCTGAAAGGAGAGTAGGAAGCCCCGTAAATCCATTCGTAGAAGCCGATAAGCGTGCGATTGGAATAGAAATCAGTCTTCTGGCCCGAAAACTGCAGGAGATGATGAAAATCCCACTTCGTAACCCTGTAACTGACGCCGGCGCTCGCGTACCCAGGCCCTATATCATAGACCCCGCACGGAGTCATCGTATCCATTACACCTTCCCACCAGCCGATCTTGGCAGAATCAATCCGCCCGCGGTCGTTCCGGTACAGCGCCCAGTAACCGTAGGCGGAAAAGGAGTAGGTCCCGGTGCTGCGATGGGCGTAGTACCAATCGGCGACCCTGCCGAGTTTCGTCTCAAGGTCGGCGCGCCGGGAGGCCGTCAGGTCGTCGTGAATCACGTCGAGAGCCAGGACGGAATGAGCGTAGGCCGAGCACCAATCATAGTTCAACCAATACTGGCCGTTGTTGCCCTTCCAGTCACGGGCGTCCACGAAGAGTTTGTCCCAGTCCGAAAGGGCGCCTGCGATCTTGTCCTTGTAGTATTTCTTGTTAGCCGGATCAAGGATGTAGGCCAGGGCGCCGGTGCTGGCGATGCCGGCCATGCTCGAATACCTGTTGCGTATGTACGTGTCGCCTTGTTTGGCCGGGTTGTACTTATAGGTATGGCTTTTAATATAGGCGATCGCATCGACCCTCATTTCCTTCCACGGCGTCTTCGCCGCCCGCCTGCGCAATGCGGGCAAGTCCGATTTCCTGAATATCAGCCGGGGATGCTCAACCTTCAGAGTAGAAAAAGTCCGCTCTTTACCGACTGTGGTGTTCCGGGCTTCGTCTGTGCTTTCAACAGCGAAATAGTATTTCGTACCGGGCACAAGAGCCGTCAGATTCAGCCGGTGCGTTTTCACATACGAAAGGCTTTCGAGCGTTTTGTCGTACTTTCGGGAAGACGTTCCATATTTGACCCTGCTGCTACACGCTTCATTTGTCTTCCAGACGACAGTCGCGTTCACGCCATCTACACCCTTCACTTTTAATTCCGATAAGACAGGAGGAACCTTATCCTCAGCAAGTTCAATGTCAGCCTCTGCGACTTGGCCCTCCTTTACTTTCGTATTAGGCCTCGCGCCCACCCTGTAACCTTTTCGTGATGCTTTCACATCATACGGCTTTGCCGGAACGGCAATCCTGTATCTTCCCTGTTTGTCAGTAGTGACGACGAAAGGCCCAACGCTGACCTTTGCTGCTTCTATCGGATTGCCGTTTGCGTCGGTTATCCTGCCGGCAACTGTGCCTATGGGACTACCGGCCTTGTAATTTTCCAGTATCTCCTTATGGGTCAGGGCGCGGGAATAGACCTTTATCTCATCCATACTCCCCTTGAAAAAGCCTCCCCATTTATCACCTGATTTCCAAGCGCCGATACTCAAATCGGCTGTGGATGGATGGATCAGCGGGTTTTCGAGAACGGATGGTGAAGGATCAGGCCGGCCGTTGACGTAAATCCTCATAACCTTGCCGTTGAAAGTCGCAGCGATATGCACCCATTTATTTACGGGTATTATGTCAGTGAAACTATGCCACGTTCCAGTTACGCCGGTTGGAGAGAGGGCAAAATGAACCAGTTTCCCCTCGGAATCCGCGTCCAGTGCCAGGCAGCGCTGATTCGAGTGATCGCAGGGCCATCTTTCAAGTATGGTGTATCTGCCCGCCAGAGGCGTCTTTATCCAGCACGTCAGCGTGATTTCTTTGCTTATGCTGTTCAGACTGGTGGATTTGGGCACCGTTACATAGTCGTCCACGCCGTCAAACCGCAGACCGCCTCCGACTCTGCCTTTTGTCCACATGGCCCCGTGGATTGTCCCATGGTTGCCGTGGCCTGAGGAATCAAGGAGTTTGTCGCCTTTGCCTTCCTCAAACTTCCAGCAGGCGACAAGCCCTTTGCCTTGACCGGCCGAGCATGATGCCAGGAATAGCACACTGCCAAAACAGGCGGATAATAATGAAACCAGCCTTATGCGTGCAACAGTGTTTTTTTCCATGTTATATACCCTTTTAATTTTCGGTCTTGAGTCCTAGTTTGTAAGTCCCCTTGGGTACCGCAACCTTGACCCATCCGTCGCCCGAAGCCGGGGCGGGCACTGCCTTACCGTCCAGAAGCACACTCTTTATACCGGGATAATAGAAGGTAACTTCCGCACCGGGCGAGATAATCCTGCCTGACTTGCCTTTGACATATACGCTTACGTCTTTGTCCGACTCAAAGCCCCGTCGCTGCCTGACCCCGTCGTTAAAAGACTTGCCTTTACGCACGAAATAAAAGGCGTTGTTCTTGCCTTTGATGCGGAACAGAGCCGCTGAACCCTTGAATGAAACTCCGTCGCATTTGACGGCTTTTTTTCCGGAAGATTCAATCGCAACATCAGTTATCGACTTTCCGAGATTTACCTTCGCTCCGGTGTAATCCTCACCGGCAACCCGCGCCATCTTTGCCTTGGTGTGTTTTGCATCATGCGGGAAGATTACCGTTACAATGTTCCGCTTGCCCTTCTCGTCGGTGTCGTATGTCGAATAGATAAACTTTCCGACGAAACAGTTCCTCGCACCGCCCATGCGCGCCAGCAGGCCGGGCTTGACAGACACCGAAGTCGGCGGCGTGCCGAGAAAGACGCTTACGAAAACATCGTGGCCGCTGTAGGCGAACGGGCCGATCTTCCAGGTGTATTCCTGTTTGTCGGAAACAGCGGAACATTCTTTCGAGTTGGGGTGTAGTACGACGTTGACTTTGCTTGACGGTTTGTCGGCGGATACTTCATCGAACAGTACCCAGTATCCGCACCGGCCGTCCTGCGGATGCACGAAACAGAAATTTCTGTGGTGTTTTCCGTTACCGATAGCGTCTGCGGAATATCCGCAGGCGTAGTCGAATAGCGGGGCGGTGAAGCCCGCGGTGATGCCTGCGCCGATCTTTGCGGCGTGGTCGGCCCCGTCGATGAGGATGACGTTGTTGGATACGGCAGTGTGGTTGACGTATTTCCAGCTGAAGCCGCAGGCGCCGTTGCCTGCGCCGGTGTAGCCGGAGTTCCGCAGGACGTGCTCGCCGTAAGCGGACAGGTGAACGGCATTGACGTCTTTGTGCGTATGCCATCGGCTGAATTTGCAATTCCACAGGGCGCCGGCGAGTGCCTTATCGGACTGGTTATCTTCCCGGAAGAATGCCCCTCCGTCGGGGAATATCTTGCTGGGGGGGAATTCGGGTTTCGCCAGGGGTTGACCCATGAGGACATAGTGCAGCAGCCGACCATTGGGCTTCTCGCCCTCATTGCCCCACGCGGCGTAGCGGGCAGCCTTCTTCGAAAAGCGGTACGCCCTGAACGTCGCAGGCTCGGACTTGTGGTAATTCCTGTTGGGGCCCGTGTCGCCGAAGCAGTTGTATCGATTGAACGGGCTGACGGAATAGCCGTAGAGCCACTCGTAGAAGTTGATGATCCTCGGGTCGGAATAGAATTTGCTCTTACCTGTGAACTCCAGAACATCCATGAAGTGCACCTTTGCGTAACGTCCGTGACCGAGCCGAGCGCCGGCGTATCCGGGTCCCTCGTTGAACACGCCGTCTGCGCCTATCAAATTGAACAGGTGCGTGCGGTAGTCTTTGATGGCCAGGTCAATCCGGGGGTCGTCGCGGTAGAGCGCCCAGACGCCCCGGACGCCGTAGGCGTTCAGATACCACCATCCGCCCCATTGCCAGAAGCGATCGGACATTTTGTCCAGTTTGGCTTCGATGTCGGCGCGCTGGGCCGGCGTCAGGTCGTTGTAAATAATGTCCAGGGCCAGGACAGAGTTGAAAACCGCCGTTCCGGGGCTGACCCAATACCTGTGTCCGGCGTTGCTCCTGCTGACGGCCATGAGGTCGTCGTGGATCTTGCCCCAATGCTTGAGCGCATCGACGATCTTATTCTTATAGAAGACCTTATTGTCCGGGTCGAGGATGTACGCCAGCGCCCCTGCGCCGGTGATCTCCGACATTTGACCGCACCTTTTATAACAGTCGGCCTTCGGGTCGAAGCGGGCTTTCTTCACGCAGGCGATCGCGTCGGCCTTCATTTCCTTCCAAGGCGATTTAGCGGCCCGTGCACGTAAGGCGGGATAGTCCGACTCTTTCACGATCAGGAAGGGATGCTTGACCTTCCGGGTGGTAAAGGTCAGTTCCTTGTTCTTCGCGCGGTTTTCCGCTCCGTCTGAACTTTCAACCGTGAAATAGTACGTTGTACCGTTTGCGAGTCCGGTCAATGTTATCCGGTGGGATTTTGCATATACGGCGTCCCGTGCCGACTTTTTGTACTTTTTAGAGACGGCGCCGTATCTGACAACGCTGTCGGCGGTTTCATTTGTCTTCCAGACGACAGTCGCGGTTGAGCCTGATAAATCCTTCACTTTTACTTCAGATATGGCTGGAGGGACCTTGTCCTCGGTAAGTTGGATATTGACCTCTGTGGTTTTGTTTTCTGATGCTATTATTTCTGCTGCTGTGCCCCTTATATAACCCCTCCTGGAGAATTCCACTTTATACGGAGTAAATCTGCGAACGGCAACGGTTGCTGCATATGCACCCGTCTTGTCGGTAACATCGTGAAAAGGCCCCACATTAACCTTTGCCCCTCTTATCGGTTTGCCGTTTGCGTCGGTTACTATGCCCGCAATTGTGCCTTTGGGGCTTTCATTCAGGTAGTGTTGCAGTATTTCCTCGGCGCTCAGTGCTCGGGAATAGATACGGACCTCGTCAATTGTACCTTTGTAAAAAGACTCCAATTTGTTGTCTGAATACCAGGCGCCGATGTGCAGGTTCGAGGCGGACTTGTGTATCTTCCGAACGGCTGGTGAGGGGCTGGTCGATGGGTCC
>DAOVLS010000346.1 GCA_030631125.1 Planctomycetales bacterium | reverse complement strand
GAATGTGTTCGGCGGGATTCGCAGCGTAATGAAAGGTCCGAGCAGACCCGAATTATCAATCGCCACCAACCGGCCTCGAACCGCGTTCTTCGGATCGCTCAGCAGTTTGGCCATGATTATCTCCCTGCACCCTGTGCCCTATAAGTCTATCGTCATCGGGAGGCGAAGGAAACGCAAATTTCGACCGGGCGCAAAGAAAGCCCGGGCAATGAAAATTGCCTTGCGACCGGCTGAAGAAAAACGGGTGCCCGATTACGCCTGCGGGGTTGCGTTCGAGGGTTTTCCGTACGTCAGTTTCTGGGTTTTGCTTCGTTGACGGTCAGGTTTCGTCCGTCCATTTCGAAGCCGTTGAGTGCTTCGATTGCGGCGCGTGCCTCATCGTCGCTCGCCATCTCGACAAACCCGAAGCCACGAGATCGCCCGGAAGCGCGATCGATAATTACCGAGGCCTTATCGACATTACCGTGAGCACCAAAAACTTCCTCTAACTCGCTGTCAGAAGCGCCGTATGGCAGGTTTCCTACGTAAATATTCATCATCATGTTCTCCAACAGACATCCAATCGATGCGGCGCACCATGCGAAACCGCTCCGATATGATCGCTGAATCGGATGGAAAAATCAAATCAAAAATTCTTTCCCGATACATTGGCTTGACAAGGACCTCCATAAGAGGCTTGAATAAAGGACCATAAATAAAATGAACCGCAGAGATCGCAGAGAACGCAGAGATTGCAGAGGACGCAGAGGAGTAAAAAATGGCCGAACCGGACGACAATATTTTCCTCTGCGATCTTTGCGTGCTCTGCGGTGAATTTCTTTTTTATTATCGGGAGGTTCGATGGAACGTAACGAAATAGTTTGCGTAATTTTGTGCGGCGGGCAGGGCAAGCGGATGCGTTCAGCCGAGCGGCATAAGGTCTGCTTTCCTATTGCCGGGACGCCGGCCATTGTCCGGACGGTCGGAATGTTGAAATCCGTAGGTCTGAAGCGGTTCCTGATCGTCGTCGGGCAAATGGCCGAGCAGGTCATTGCCACGGTAACGAGCGAGCATCCCGACGTGGCGTTCGTCTATCAGACCTCGCCGCGCGGGACGGGACACGCCGTCGCCGCAGCGATCCGCGTCCTGTCGTCGGACGGGCATGACGGATACGTCATGGTCCTGATGGGCGACAAAGTCATCCAGCCGAACGTGGTGGCGGAACTTATCGACCACCACACCGAGGCCGCACCGAACCTGACCGTTACGACCCTTCCGAAAACTCCCAGGACGACGGCCGGTCGGGTCGTTATGGATTCCGCCGGCAGGCCTATGGGGATCGTGGAACTGGCCGACATCCGCCGCGCCGCCAAGACGCGCCGCCCGGTCCGCCTGACAGGCAGGCGATTGACCGCCGGGCAAATCGAACGACGAAGCCAAAACGTCAACGCCTCGCTCTACCTGTTCGAGGCGCAGACGCTCTACCGGGCAATCGCCTCGCTGGACGACGACAACGCACAGGGCGAACTCTACCTGACCGACACGGTCGAGCACGTAGCCTGCGCGGGTGGAAAAATCGCCCTTATGCACGTAACAAAAGAACAGGACCTGATGGCCTACAACACGCCGGAAGAACTGCTGGCGATTGAGGAGGTTATCAGACGCCGGCTTGCCGGGCGCCGCAAGATCACGGCGGCAGGGGCCAAACTCTCGCGACGCTGTTTCCGACCGGCGGGCGAATGGATGAAGATAATCGAGCAGAACCCGCCACGCCTCCGCCGGGCGATGACCGCAATTTACGGGCCTGACGAAGACCTCCTTGCCGAGCGGCGGAAGGCGCTGGCCGGCGTCCTGGAGACATTTATCAAGGCCCACGGCCCCAAACGCCGGACGATCCTGACGCGAGCGCCCGGACGCATCAACCTGCTAGGCCGGCACATCGACCACCGAGGCGGATACGTCAACGTCATGGCCATCAATCGCGAGGTCGTCATGGCGGCCGGTCCGCGCGACGACGACACCGTTACGCTGGTAAATCAGCGAGCGAAAGAGTTTCCCCGCAGGCAGTTCCGTATCGGCGAACTGCTTCGCTCTGCCGACTGGTCCGACTGGATGGACTTCATCAATTCCGCGACTGTCCGGCAGGTGCTCGACGCCTCCCGCGGCGACTGGAGCAACTACGCCAGGGCGGCGATCCTCCGCCTCCAGCACGCCTGCCCGGACCACCGCCTGACAGGGGCCGACTACGCAGTCGCCGGAAATATCCCGATGGGCGCGGGGCTGAGCAGTTCATCGGCGATGGTGGTGGGCGCCGCCGAGGTCGCCGTCGCGCTGAATGGGTTGAACGTAACAACGCAGCAGTTCGTCGATCTGTGCGGTGAAGGCGAATGGTTCGTCGGTTCGCGGGGGGGCAGCGCCGACCACGCCGCCATTCGCAGCGGCGAGCGAGGACGGATCGCAAGGGTGGGGTTCTTCCCGTTCAACATCGCCGAGACCGTCGCCTGGCCCGACGGATTGGCCCTGGTAATCGCCAACAGCGGCATCCGCGCCGCCAAGAGCGCCGGCGCACGCGATACGTACAATCATCGCGTCGCCTGTTACAACCTTGCCGAGATGATAATGAGGCAGCGCGTAGCGATACTGCGGAACATGGAGCATCTCCGCGAGGTGGACCCCGGCGCACTGGGCGTCTCGCCGGCCGAAGTGTACAGGGCGTTGAAGCACGTGCCGGTGCAGGTAACACGCAGGGGCGCTGCCCGCCTGCTGACCGACGAGTCGGACAGGCTTAAGGTGATATTCGACACCCACGACGATGTAGGACCGTATCGCCTGCGCGACGTGGCAATGTTCGGAATATCCGAGTGCCGGCGAAGCGATATGTACGCCGATCTGCTGCGAAAAAAACGGGGAAACCAAATCGGAACGCTGATGCGCATCAGCCACGACGGCGACCGGGTGGTGCGATTCACAGGCCGAAAGACAAAGACGCACGTGCTCTCTTACAGTGATTCCCGTTTGGACAGGCTGATTACCGAGGTTACTTCCGGCGACCCGGAACGCCGCGCCGATGCCGCCCTCTGGACCCAGCCGGGGCGATACGCCTGCTCCACGCCGGAGATCGACCTGCTGGTCGATATCGCCTGCTCGACGAAGGGCGTTTTGGGCGCGCAACTGGCCGGTGCGGGCCTCGGCGGATGTGCCATGATCCTCTGCCGGTCCGATGCCGTCAGGGGGGTCTTCTCCGCCCTGCGAAAAGGATACTACCGCCCCCGAGGCCTGAAATTCGACGTCCACCTCTGCCACCCCGTAGCAGGAAGCGGAATTCTGAGCATCTGACAAGTCTTTATGTTTTATCTGGGGACACAATCAATCCTGTTCGGCACTCAGATTGCATTGAGTGAATCATATCACATTGACCCCAGAAAAACTTTTCTAAATTCTCCAAGTTACCTATTGCGCCAGGCTTAACAACGTGTTCTCATACCGGCATGGCTGGCAAAAAAAGAAAAAAAGTAAAAAGCAAAGACCGTCAGGGATTCAAGTACTTCAAGGTTCTCTCCGACATGTTGGAGACGTTGCATCAGGCCGGCTGTGAACGAGACCGCGCACACAACCGCATCCTGCACATGGACCAGTATATGACCCTTCTGCTCATG
>DAOVLS010000151.1 GCA_030631125.1 Planctomycetales bacterium | reverse complement strand
GGGCCTGGAGGTCGTAACGCCGACGGGCGAGATCGTCCGGCTTGGCGGCAAGTTGGTCAAGGACGTTACGGGTTACAACCTCATCGCCCTGTTAGTCGGGTCTGAGGGGACGCTTGGGATATTCACGCAGATAACGCTGAAACTGATGCCGTTGCCGACGGCCAGCGTTGATTTGCTTTGTTTGTTTGAGACTGCGGAGCAGGCCATTGAGGCCGTTCCGAAGATAATGACCGGCGGCGGGATAATTCCGACAGCGATAGAGTTCATGGACCGCAGTTCGGTTCGGGCATCGTGCGAATATTTGAACGAGACGATTCCTTACGAACGGGCCGGTGCTATGCTTCTGATAACGGTGGACGGCTCGGATGTCGGGCAGGTTGAGCGAGAGTATGAAGCCATCGGCGAGATGTGCCTGGAGGCCGGGGCGATAGAAGTCTATGTGGCTGACAATTTCACGACGAGCGAACGGATCTGGAAGGTCCGCCGGAACATCGGGGAGGCATACGGCATAGTAACCCGCTATCAGAGCAGCGAGGATTTGGTGGTTCCGATAGCCGAGATTCCCGCTTTGGTTTCGGGGATGGGCCTGATTGCCGATAAGTACGGCGTGCAGATTCCCTGTTACGGCCACGCCGGCGACGGGAACATGCACACTCGCGTCGTGATGAATCCGGACTGGCCTGCGGAGAAATGGAAAAAGGTGCTGCCTGAGGTGCTGACCGAGTTGTACAAACTGGCTGCCGGTCTCGGCGGGACGATCAGCGGCGAGCACGGTATCGGGCACAAGAGGAAGGGATATATGTCCCTGGTCGTCTCGGATGCTTATCTCGATATGCTGCGGTCCGTCAAGCGTGCGATGGACCCGAACAACATTCTCAACCCCGGCAAGATTTTTGATGTATGAGTTGCGAAGATCGTAACACGGGCGTCTCGCCCGTGCTGCACCGGAACCCTTATGACGATTGACCGTTAAAGCAACGTAAGATAGTATCTCGTGTTAAAGTTGGAACGGTCAAATGTAACACTGAAATCAAGCAGGAGAAAAATCATGAACAGAACAGGCAAATCCGGAAATGTCCGATTGATTACGTTGGCTTGTCTTGGGTTTGTGTGCGTCGCGTTTTCGGCGTCATGTTCGGTTGCCGCTGAGGATGGCCTTGTGGCGCACTGGAAATTCGACCAGGCCAAGGGCGATAAACTCGCCGATTCATCCGGAAACGGCAACCACGGTAAAATCACCGGCCCGGAGTGGTCTAAGGGAATCTCCGGCGGGGCATTGAAGTTCGACGGCGTTGATGACTTCGTGATTATTCCCAAATCCGCCAGCCTGGACAGCCCGGACAAAGAGATTACCGTCTCGGCGTGGATAAAGACGCCCCTGGAGGGAAGAAACACGATATTAGGAAGAATGCTTTACGAAGACGGCGCCAACGATCGCAGCCTGTTGCTGGAGGTGAGGGGCGAGAAGAAGGTAGCGAGTTTCGCACTTTCACCGGACGGCGGGGGAAGCGCGTGGTGCAATTCTCCCGAAAATATCGTGCCGAAAGACGAATGGGTGCATGTCGTCGGTGTCGGAGACGGCAGGACGATGCGGGTCTTCGTCAACGGCAAGCAGTGCGCCTCGCTGGAGGATGCAGCCTACAGGGTTTTCGCCGCAAAGGGCGATCTGTACATGGGAATCTGGCAATTCGGTAAAGACAAACGGGGCGGCCCGTTCAAAGGATTAATCGACGAGGTGAAAATCTATTCCCACGCCATGAGCGCCAACGAGGTGCTCAAACTCTATGGCGACTTCGGCGCGAAGGGCAAGGTCTCCGGTAAGGTTACGGATGCAAAGGGCAAGCCCATTCAAAAGGCGACAGTGTCCATCGGGCTTTTTACGACGGTTACGGGTGCGAATGGCGCATATAGCCTGGCTGTACCGCCCGGAACATACAAATTGCTGGCCGCCAGGAAAGGTTACAAAAGACAACTGATAGTTGTGCAAATAGAGAAGGGCAAGACGGCGACGAAACCTGCCAAGGTCAGCCTGACTGAAGACAAGGTAGCGCCGAAGATTTCCAATATCAGCGTGCGAAGCCCCGCCGGTTCCATCGCGGTCATCGAATGGGAAACGAATGAACCTTGTAATAGCACAGCGATATACAGGACATCCACGGGGAAATTCAGCGAGGCCACAGAGCAGCACTTATATACGAAATCGCATCGTATTCTTTTGTCGGGACTCAAGCCTGAGACGAAATATCACTTCTCATTTGTAAGTGTCGATGAGGCCGGAAATGTCGCCGGGAGCAAGGAGTCCACTTTCACCACGTCTTCTGACCATAAGGAAAAGGGACTGGTTGCTTATTGGAAATTCGATGCCGGTAGGGGCGACATGATTTTTGACGCTTCGGGCAATCAGAATCACGGTTATATGCACGGAGGCACCTGGGCCAAGGGTAAAGTCGGCGGCGGGCTGAAGTTTAATGGTAAGGACAATTATGTACGCATCCGTAAATCTCCCAGCCTGGACAGCCCAAACAAGAAAATTACGCTGACGGTGTGGGTAAAGACCCCGCTGACACAAAGAGGCACGATATTCGGAAGATTCTTTTACTATCGAAAAAAGGCCGGCGGCCAGCGCAGCGTTGAGCTGGACATATCTTCAGCCAAGGGCGGAGTGAATTTCGCCCTTTCGTCCGACGGGTCGGCGAGTTCGTGGTGCGCCTCTTCCAACCAGGTCATACCCAAAGACGAGTGGGTGCACGTAGCGGCTGTCTCCGACGGGGTAACGATGAAGTGTTACTTCAACGGGCGCGAGGACATTTTCACGGCTATCGCTCCGGAGGGGGGGATACATCCCTCCGTGACCGACCTGTTCCTCGGGGCCTGGTATGCAAACGGCAGGTTCAGTTGCCTTTATGACGGTGTAATCGACGAGGCGCGGATATATTCCCGCGCATTGACCGGGGCCGAGATTCTCAAGGTCTATTCCGACACCTGCCCCAGGGGAACGATTTACGGCGAGGTCGTGGATACCGACGGCAAGCCAGTAACGCAAGCGGGGGTTACATGGGGGCAGTTTTCAACGGTCTCCGGTAAGAATGGAGGATATGTCATTACGGTTCCTGTCGGCTCTTACAAGGTGAGGGTTACAAGGCATGGTTATAGAACTGTAGTCGCAAATTATATTGTATCGGAAGGTAAAGCCGCGAAGGGCCGGATCGTGTTGACCAGAGATAAGACAGGCCCGAAGATTTCGAAGATGAACACCCACAAGACCGCCAATTACACCGCGCTTATCGAGTGGGAAACCGACGAAAGGGCAATCAGCACAGTAAGTTACGGAACTTCCGCTGGAAAATACGTCTCGAAGGCGAAAGAGCCGTCCGGCGTGAAATATCACCGTGTCCTTCTTACCGGTCTGAAACCGGCGACGAAATATCACTTCGCGGTCGAAGGTACCGACGAAGCAGGAAATACCTCCAAGAGCAAGGATTTCAGTTTCACTACGCAGAAACTTCCCGAAACGATCACCTGGAGCACCAAGCCGGGTCCGAGGGATAAGAATATCGGCCCGGACATCCCCCTCAGCCCGCAGGAAGAGAAGGATTTGTCCAACAGGATAACGGTCAAGGGATTCACGACCGCCGACGTCCAGGCCGCCTGCGACAAGGCCGCAGCCGACGGCGTGCCGGTGGTCTATCTGCCTGCGGGTAAATATATCATCAAGGGCGTCAACATCCCCGCCGGGCTTACGCTGCTCGGGGCAGGGTCGAAGACGTACATTTCATCGGTCAAGAACGGCCAGATATTCCAGGCCATCGGCGACGGCGTGAGACTGACCCGGATGAAACTCTACGGAATGAACCCGACGCACGCGAGGGTAAGCGATAGTTGCTGCCTGCGGGCGTTCAACGTCAAAAACATCCGGGTTGACCACTGCGAAGTTATGGCCTTCGCACGGGCGTTGTACTTCGGCAAGGGCGCGACAGGACAGGTTGACCATAATATTATCCATCACAACTGCTGGAGCGGACTGGGGTACGGGATAATCTCCGTCAATGACGGGACGATGGTGCTGGTGTACGATAACATTTTCCATTCCAACCGCCACACGATTACCTCGAACTACGGCGAGGCGCATTATCTCTTCCGGTACAACCACGTCCTGGATGTCAAGGATTGTGCTCCCCGCGACAACCTAAGCCAGTGCGACGTTCACGCCCATCTGACCCCGAAGGGCGCGTTCGTCGTGGAGTATAACATCTTTGAAAACTGCAAGGGCGCGCTGGGCTGCTGGGCCGGGCGGGGCGTCGTTCGCGGAAACGTTTTCCGGAACCTCTATTACGCCATCTACATAACCTCAAAAGTGTCGCACGAAATCGGGGACAACACGTTTGAAAAGGTAAGAAACCCGTACTTCAAAGGCGGTGCCGTTTCCGGAAAAAGTAAGATGTCTAACCTGAAGACTGTCCCCTATATGCTGGAGATGGACGTAACGGGCGTTATCCAGATATTCGAGAAGGATACGACCGCCTATTACACCGGCGCGGGCAAAGCGGGGCGGAACAAGATACGCTGAAGGATAAATAATGACTTGGGAAAAATCAGACCGTTTGAAGGCGTTGCCGCCTTATTTGTTTGTTGAGATCGACCGTGCCAAGCGCGAAGCCATCGCGGCTGGGCGCGACGTGATTAACCTCGGCGTGGGCGATCCGGACAAGCCTACGTTTGAGTTCATCGTCGAGGCCATGCGAAAGGCCGTCGGCGACCCGGCCAGTCATTGCTATCCGTTCGACGAGGGCGTGCCGCAGTTTCGACAGGCGGCTGCGGCGTTTATGCTGAAACGCTACGGCGTCGAACTGGACCCGACTGCCGAGATTATCACGTCGATCGGCTCGAAAGACGCCATTGCGCATCTTCCTCTGGCGGTGGTCAATCCCGGCGAGGTCGTCCTCATCCCGCGGCCGGGGTATCCGGTCTATAACTCCGCAGCCGTTTTCGCCGAGGCCGAGCCGCATTATCTGAATCTCACAGCCGAGGACAACTGGCTGCCGGATATTGATGCCATCGACGCTGCGGTCACCGGTCGGGCCAAACTGATTTACGTCAACTATCCCAACAATCCGACCGGCGCCGGGGCCGACCTTGGGTGGTACGAAAAACTCATCGCATGGGCGAAGGCCAACGAGATAATCGTGGCCGCCGACGCAGCCTATAACGAAGTCTATTTCGAGACGCCCCCGCCGAGCATCCTCCAGGTCGCCGGCGCAAAGGACGTAACAGTCGAGTTTCACTCGCTTTCCAAGACGTTTAATATGACCGGCTGGCGGATTGGATGGGTGGCGGGCAACGCCGAAGTCATCGCCGCACTGGCGGCGGTCAAGGGTAACGTCGATTCCGGACAGTTTAACGCCGTCCAGTGGGCCGGCGTAGCGGCATTGGAAGGGTCCGAGCGGGAAGAAATCCTCCGGCAGCGGAAACTTTATCAGGACCGGCGTGATGCACTGTGCGCGGGTCTGACGAAGTTGGGATATGAAGTTTCGCCCCCGGCTGCGACGTTCTACGTCTGGTGCCGATGCCCCGACGGCGCCGATTCGATGACCTTCGCAAAAAGATGCCTGGCCGAGGCCGACGTCGTGTTCATTCCCGGCATAGGCTTCGGTCCGACCGGAGAAGGTTATTTCCGAGCGGCGCTGACGGTGGAGACAGAGCGAATCGAAGAGGCCCTCGAACGCCTGGCGAAACTCAGTTGGTGAGTCGTAGGCTGGGACGGAGCGAAGCGGAGTCCCACCTTTTTAAAAGGCGAAAGGCATAGAAATTAAGGTGGGACTCCGTCCCAGCCTACTATATGAAGCACGTTGTTTATATTGGTTTGGGCGGGAACATTGAGCCGCGAGCGCAGACGCTCATGCAGGCGCTGAAACTTCTGAACGGGCGAGAGGGCGTATCCGTCTGCCGGGTAAGCAGCTTTATTCAGACCGAACCTGTCGGCGGTCCGCAGGACCAGCCTGAATATATGAACGCCGCTGCGATGCTGATTGCCGACCTTGAGTCCGAGCCGCTGCTGGGCGTTATGCAGGAGATCGAAGCCGAACTCGGACGCGACCGCAAAAGTGAACAGCGGTGTGGCCCAAGGACTTGCGACCTGGATATGCTGCTGTTCGACGACGTGATTGCTGAAAGCGAGAAACTAACCCTGCCGCATCCGCGGATG